>JBGSLY010000539.1:0-6906 GCA_041740435.1 Parasphingorhabdus sp. | reverse complement strand
TGAAATATTGGTGGTCGATGCGGCGGGCAATGCGGCCCCGGAAGGGGAGCTAGTGCACGCTGGGCCTTTGGTCGCCAAAGGCTATCGGCAGGACCCTGAACGAACCGCCGAACGCTTCAAGCCTGCGCCGCGCCACGCGCGGCATCAGGGCATGGCCGTATGGTCAGGTGATAAGGTCCGAGTGGCAGAGGACGGCAATTTGTATTTCATCGGCCGTGAGGACCAGATGATCAAGAGCTCCGGCAACCGGATCAGTCCGACCGAAATCGAGGAAGCGGCGATATCGACGGGCTGTGCCACCGAGGCTTTGGCTTTTGGGATATCCGATGAACGATTGGGGCACCGGATCTGTCTGTTGGTCAGGCTTACCGAGGACGCGGATGTTCCGGCAATGGAAGCGGCCATGCGCAAGATTTTGCCGAACTTTATGCAACCCCATCAGGTTGTTGCCGTGCGGGAATTTCCGCGAAACGCCAATGGCAAGCTCGACCGGACGGCGGTTATCGCCGACTATGCGCCGCAAAGGGACGCGGCATGAGCAAGATCAAGGCAATAGGCCCGATCCCGCCGGGCTATACCGGCCAAGATGGGATGCTCCAGATTTCGGGGCGCAGTGCGGCGGATTTGGTCACTGAATTTGGCAGTCCGCTGTTTGTCTATTCGCTCGATATGCTGCGGGAGCGCTTTCAATCTTTGCGTGCGGCCATGCCCGAAGGCGTGCATATCCATTATGCCATGAAGGCCAATCCCTTCGCTCCGCTGCTGCGCGCAATGGCGGCGATGGTCGATGGCATTGACGTCGCGTCGGGCGGGGAGTTGGTTCAGGCGCTGGCCACCGGAGTTGATCCGAGCACGATAAGCTTTGCCGGTCCCGGCAAGCGCGAAAGCGAATTGGAGCAAGCGATGCGGGCAGGGGTGACGATCAATCTGGAATCGCCCGGCGAATGTGACCGTGCGCTAAAGGCTGGCGAAAGGCTCGGAGTAACCCCCAAACTGGCGATCCGGGTCAATCCCGATTTTGACCTAAAAGGCTCCGGGATGCGGATGGGCGGGGGAGCGAAACCCTTTGGCATGGACATTGATCTGGTCGTGCCGGAAATCCGCAAAATTCAAGCGGCGGGGGCGCTTTGGCAAGGCTTCCATATTTTTGCGGGATCGCAGTCGCTCGACAGCGATGCGATTATCGAAACCCAGCGCCAAACACTGGCACTGGCGGCGCGATTGGCAGAGGAGGCAGGATCAGTTCCGCTCTTGGTCAATCTGGGTGGTGGTTTTGGTATTCCCTATTTCCCCGGTGATACACCGGTCGATGTGGCGCGGGTCGGCACGGCCTTGGCCAAAGAAATGGAGCAGCGCAGCGATTGGTTGGCCGACACGCACTTCGCAATAGAATTGGGTCGCTATTTGGTGGGAGAAGCGGGCGTCTATTTAACCACGATTTTGGATCGCAAAGTTAGTCAGGGCGAAGTTTATCTGGTCACCGATGGCGGGTTGCACCATCAACTGGCCGCCAGTGGCAATTTTGGTACCGTGGTGAGACGCAACTATCCTGCTGCTATTGCTAATAAATTTTTACAGCCTCCGGAAGAAACGGTATCGATTGTCGGATGCCTTTGTACCCCGCTTGATCGCCTGTGTGACAATGCGGAAATGCCCCGCGCCGATGTAGGCGATATCGCTGCGATTTTCTGCGCGGGCGCATATGGCGCGAGCGCAAGTCCGGCCAGTTTTCTGGGCCAGGGACCGGCTGCTGAAGTGCTTCTTAAGGCTAATTAACCTTTGTAAACAGAGTGTTTCGCTTTGAAACACCATCGTTTCTTTGTCGGCCACTCCAGCAATACTAACGCTATGTTCACTATTTTACGTCATATCCCAAACTCTGTCAGAGGAAAGTGTCCGGAGGCTATGCCTTCCCGATGCCTCCTCGCCAACGACCACGAGGGTTTTGTGATGCGTAATGTGTTCAAAAACAGATATTTAGTCGGTGCAAGCCTGAGCGCGTTGGCCTTGACCGGATGTGCCGGAAACGGCGGCGGTCCGCAGCTGCCTCCCGCCAGTTTTGTATCAATGCAGGAAGGTCCGGGCGAGGAATATGTCATCGGTCCGCTCGATGAATTGACGGTTTTTGTCTGGCGCAACCCAGAACTGGGCGCAAAAGTGCAGGTCCGGCCCGATGGACGCATCACGACCCCGCTCATTACCGATATGCCCGCCGTCGGCAAAACCCCGGCGATGCTGGCGCAGGATATCAAACTGCAACTGTCGCAGTTCATTAACGAGCCGCTGGTGTCGGTGATTGTCAACAATTTTTCCGGCACATTTTCGCAACAGGTTCGGGTGGTCGGTGCTACCGAAAAGCCAGCCTCCATCCCGTTCCGCGCCAATATGACGCTGCTCGATGCAATGATTTCTGTCGGCGGATTGTCCGAATATGCAGCAGGAAACCGGGCCCGTTTGATCCGCTTCAATCGCGGCACCGGCAAGCAGCAGGAATATGCGCTGCGCATCGGTGACCTGCTGAAAAAAGGTACGACCAGCGCCAACGTCATGCTGCAACCGGGTGATGTGATCATCATCCCCGAAAGCATGTTCTGATACTTCCGGCCTTCGAGAGAAAAGATACTATCCTATGAACGGTCTGTACGACGAAATCAGGATTGCCCTGTTCAGCATCTGGAACCGGCGCTGGTTGGCGATGGCGGTGGCGTGGGGCGTTTGCTTGCTGGGTTGGCTGGTCGTGGCGTTGATCCCCAACAGCTACGAATCGACCGCGCGGGTTTATGCCGAAATGCAATCGATCCTGTCCGACAAGGTGGGAATTGAGCAGCGCGACCGCCGCAAGAATATGGAGCAGGTGCAGGAAACCCTGACCTCTGCCGTCATCTTGGAAAAGGTCATTCGCGGCACGGATCTCAATCTGACCGTGGCCAGCGACAAAGAAATGGCCGCCAAGGTCGAAACCCTTCGCGAAAATATCATCGTGAAATCGGAAAAGGACAATCTGTTCGAAATTGCGGCGACATCGTCGTTCAGCAACCTGTCCGATTCGGAAAATGCGAAAATGTCGCGCGAAATCGTCCAGAAGCTGATTGATCTTTTCGTTGAAGAAAATCTCGCTGGTGATCGGGATGAAACAAGCCAGACCCTGCGGTTTCTCGAAAGCCAGCTGGCGCAGCGGCAGAAGGAACTCGAGATAGCCGAGCAAAAGCGGGTAGAGTTTGAAACGCAAAATCTGGGCATGCTCCCCGGTATTGGTTCGGTCAGCCAGCGGATGGAAGCGGCGCGGCTTGAACTCAGCCAGATTGATTCGCAATTGGCCCAGGCTTCGGGTTCTCTGGCGGCGTTGAACGGGCAACTGGCCGGGACCCCATCGTCGATTTCGACGCCGGGCGGCGGCGGTGCAGCCGGTCAGACGGCGCTGGGGGCGGCGTTGAGCGAGCTATCCTCTATGCGCGCCCGCGGCTGGACCGAAGGCCATCCCGATGTGGTGGCGCTCAAGAACCAGATCGCGTCGTTACGGGCACAGGGTGTGCCAGCCTCTATGGGCGGAGCGTCCGGTTACAGCACACCCAATCCGGCTTATTCGTCGCTGCAATCGATGCGGGCGGAGCGGCAGGCTTCGGTGGCTGCGCTACAGGCGCGCAAGAACGCGCTGCAGGCCGATATGGCCGCGCTCACCTCCAAACAGGCGCTGGAGCCGGGTGTTGCCGCGGAGCAGCAACGGATCAACCGCGATCACGAGGTGCTGAAAGAACAATATAATAAGCTGCTCGCCGACCGGGAACAGGTCCGCCTGCGCGGTCAGGTGGAATCGGAAACCGACTCGATCAAGTTCCGGGTTATCGACCCGCCCACCAGCCCCCGTATTCCCGCAGCACCCAATCGGCCTTTGTTGCTGGCCGGTGTGCTGTTCCTCGGTATCGGTGCCGGAATTGCCGCTGCCTTCGCCATGGGCCATTTGCAAACCAGCTATCCCAGCGCCGCCAAGCTGGAAAAGGCGAGCGGATTGCCCGTCATCGGTTCGATTTCCCAGATTCTGACCAATGCGCAGCGGGCCGATAGGTCGCGCAAAATGCGGGCCTTTTATGGCGCGTCCGGGGGTTTGGTCGGCATTTTTGCCTTGTTGATGGTGGTGGAGTTTATCCAGCGCGGTCTGGTTGCATAGGAAGCATGTGATGAACGATTATCGTCCACCCAAAAAAGGCGGCTCGCTGTTAGAACGCGCAGCACAGGCCTATGACTTTATGCCGGGCAACCGCAGCGCCGGACAGCAATTTCCGCAGCAATTTCCACAGCAATTTTCGGCGCCGGAAATTTTGCCTGCACGCTCCGAAAGCCCAATCGTCGCCGCTGGCCCTAGGGCTATGCCCGAAAAAAGCTACGAAGGTCCGCGTGTCATGGTTGACCGCGAGAAATTGCGGGAAGCAGGCTTTATCGTGCCCGATGGTCCGGTCACTGGCATTTCGGAAGAATTCCGGATCGTCAAACGGCAACTTCTGCTGGCGGCGCGCGGTAATGCGCGCCACCCGAAAATTCCGCGCGGCGAACGGATTTTAATCTGTTCGGCCCATCCCAATGAGGGCAAGACCTTTTGCGCGCTCAATCTGGCGCTGTCGATTGCGGCGGAAAAGGACAATGAAGTCCTGTTGGTCGATGCCGATTTTGCCAAGCCCAGCATTCTTTCCAGCCTCGGCGTGGAAGGCAACAAGGGCCTGATGGACGCGCTCGCTAATCCGGAAATTCCGGTCGAAGATTGCATTATCTACACCGATATTCCTGGCCTAGCGATCCTTCCCGCTGGCGAACGCACCAACAGCGATACCGAGTATCTCGCATCTTCGCGCACCGAGCATACGCTCAATCGGCTGACACGCCACAATCCGGGACGGATCGTCATATTTGATTCGCCGCCAGCATTGGCGGCTTCACCGGCTTCGGTGCTCGCCCATCATGTCGGGCAGGTGGTGATGGTGGTGCGCGCCGATGTGACCACGGAGACTGCCCTCAAGGACGCGCTCAACCTGATGTCGGGCTGCGAATATATTCAATTGCTGCTGAACGGGACCAAGTTTTCGGCCACCGGGCGGCGCTTTGGATCCTATTACGGATATGGAGAATGACCATGAAACGCAATAAAAACGCCCATATTGTGCGCTTTGGATTGCTTGTAATCCCAGCGATTTTGGCTGGACAGGCACAGGCGCAGTCCCGCGACCGCCAAATGGACGTCGCCCCATATCTGGAAGTTGCGCAGGTGGTTGCCGCCGATCTGTCAAACGGCAGCGATGTGCTGACCTATTCTACCGTCGCCGCCGGGATTGATACCTCGATTCAGACCCGCAATGCCGAGGCGCAGGTCAACCTGCGGTATGAGCATCGGTTCAGCTATGACAATAACGAGTCCGATGAGGATCTGGTAACGGGTATCGCCCGCGGTTCGGTGCAACTGGTCCCCAATTTGCTGAGCCTGGAGGCTGGCGCACTTGCATCACGCACCCGCGTCGATCTGCGCGGCGAATCGCCCAGCAATCTGGTCGGCAATCAAGACAATGTGACTCAGGTGTACTCGGTCTATGCCGGTCCAACCCTGGCAACGCAAGTCGGTGAACTCAGCGTCAACGCCAATTACCGCGCGGGCTATACCAAGCTGGAGTCGAAGACCGTCGGCACGCTGCCGCCCGGACAGGCGCCGATTGACCAGTTCGATGACAGCATCAGCCACACCGCCGGTGTCAGCGTCGGTATGCAGCCGGGCACTTTGCCCTTCGGTTGGGAAGTGAGCGGCGGATATGAGCGCGAAGACGCCGGGCAACTCGACAACCGGCTGGAGGGCAAATACGCCCGCGCCGACGTTACCGTGCCGATCACAGAAACCGTCGCTCTTGTCGGCGGCGTCGGCTATGAAGATGTCGAAATTACCGAGCGCGATGCACTGCGCGATGCCAATGGCGATCCGGTTGTCGGTGACGACGGCCGATTGGTTACCAACAAGGCGTCGCCGCGCTTGCTGGCTTACGAATCCGACGGCTTGATCTGGGACGCGGGTGTCATGTGGCGCCCAAGCCGCCGGACCTCCGTCACCGCCAGCGTTGGTGAACGCTACGGCAGCATGTCTTACACCGGCAGCCTCAGCTACCAGCCAACCGAAAATTCGGCCTTTGGCGTGTCTGTGTTTGATACCGTCAGCGGCTTTGGCGGGCTCGTTAATGACAGCCTTGCGCAATTGCCGACCCAGTTCCAAAGCGGGCGCAATCCGCTGAGCGGCGATTTGAACGGTTGTGCCTTTGGCGGAACCAGCAGCCTGTGCTTGAACGACGCGCTGCAATCGGCGGCATCCTCTTCGTTCCGCGCGCGCGGCGTGCAGGGGTCTTATACCACCACCCAAGGCGCGTGGAATGTCGGATTGGGTGCAGGCTACACTCGGCGTGATTTCTTTGCTTCCCGTTTGGGCGCGTTGGCGGCCAATGATGGCGTTGTCGATGAGAGCTATTACGCCAATCTGGGTGTCGGTTTGGCCCTCGATGAAAAGTCCGACATTAGCACAAATGTCTACGCCAGCTATCTGGACAGCGGTCTTTTGGGCGCTCCCGGTGTGCTGGGGGTCGGCGGCAATGCGGCCTATTACCGCCAGATTTTCCGCGGGCTTTCGGGCACAGCGGCGGTGGGTATCGACCACTATAAACAAGACGGCTTTGATTCCGAAACCACCGCATCTGCGCTGGTGGGGCTTCGGTATGACTTTTAACTGTGAACTGCCCAACTATGGCGGGAGAATAACCCATGTATGAGACTTTTTATGGATTGCACAGCCGTCCGTTCCAACTGACGCCCGATCCGCATTATTATTTCGAAAGTCTGACTCACCGCAAGGCGCTGAGCTATCTCGGCTATGGTCTGGCGCAGGGC
>JBGSLY010000538.1:0-8218 GCA_041740435.1 Parasphingorhabdus sp. | reverse complement strand
GTACCAAGCGATGCCATAGGGCCGCTCAAAACTCGCCCGGTCGGTACCCGCAAAATAGGCCAGTTCGCCGCGAACATTGTCTTCGGTGAACTTCGCATCCAACACCCCGGCAATTTCGCGATCAAGCTCGGGCACTTGGTCCTGACCCCAGAGCCGCACGAGCAGCCAATGGCCGTGCACCGAACTATGCCAGTCAAAACAGCCATAGAATATCGGCGTCAGCGCCTGTGGCTCGGCGACATCGGCGGCGCTGCCTAGCACATGGCTGATCTTGTTGGGATATTGCTTGTTGACGCAATCGAGCGCGATGCGGGCAAACCGGTCATAAGCTCCGGTCGGCGATTGCATGGCGTCGGCCGGATTGGGCGCGATATTCTTCTGCTCAAACTGTCCCAGTTTCTGCTGCGGCTCCTCATTCGTTTCCGGTTGCGGAGAACAGGAAACGAGGGCCGTCGCCAAGCTGCAGAGACCGAAGATGGAGAGAGGTTTTGCGTTCATCCGGGTATCTAACCACAAAACCGCCAGTCAAACAAGAAAGGGGCCGGAAAACCCGGCCCCTTTCCTTTTGTCCAAAAATCCTGAGGATCAGAACTTGTAGCGGACCGTCGCGCCATAGGTGCGCGGCTGGTTGGGATAACCGCTCAGGCTGCCTGCCTGCGCCACCGACGGGAAGATCGTGGTGATATACTGCGCATTGGTCAGGTTGCGGCCATAAACCGACAGTTCAAACCCGCTGACATGCTGGAAGGTCAGCGATGCGTTCACATCGTTGATCGTCCGGGTAAATCGCTGCGGGAACCCGGCCAGAAAGCCGTCCGGACCGTCGAACAGGGCCACTTGGCTTTCGTAGTGATAGTCGCCGCGTGCGATGACCTTCGATCCGCTGTCAAATTCATGGGTATAACTCGCCCCCAAAGTGGTCGAAATGCCGGGAATACCCGAAGGGGTGGTGCCCGAAATATCGCCATAGGTCGAGTTGGTGAACGAGTCATAGGTCGGTTCGAGATAGGTCAGTGCCACCGAAAACTGCAATCCTTCAACCGGATTGACTGTCCCGTCAAATTCGATCCCGAAGGTCGATTGCTTGCCCGCATTGGCGAGCGCAAAGCCGGTGCCGGTGAAGATGTTGCTCTGGAAGCCTTTGATCGACTGTTGGAACACCGCAATGTTGAATGCGGCATAATCAAACTGACCCTTTAGGCCAACTTCATAGACTTCGGCATTTTCCGGTCCGGCAAACCGCGAACCGCTGCCCAAGTTGACCGTGTTGATCCCGGCGCCAAAAATGGCGGGCAGGTCAGTGGCCAGCGGACGGCTGTCGCGCGACAGGTTGATCGAGCTCGCCTTAAATCCGGTGGCATAGGTTGCATAGACGTTGAGACTATCGGTAATCTCATACGATGCGCGCAGCGACCAAGCCAGATCGTCGTCGCTGGTCCGGCCTGATTCCACCGCATTGGGCAGATTCAGGAACGGCGGCAGGAACTGGAAACCCTTCAGGCCATTGAGCGGATTGGCCAAGGGGTTGTTCTGATTGGCGTTGGCAAAGGCGACAAACTGCTGGAAAATCGCTGCCGTTTGCGCGCCGGTGGCAAAGGCAAACACCGCCGCCGGATCGTTCGGGTTGACCCCGGCCTGCGCCAAGGCACCGCCCAGCAACAGTTGATTGCGGAAAGGCGCATATTGCGCAGCGTCGAGATTGATGCCCGAGAACACATCATTGCTGACCACATTGGTGGCAAAACGCTTCTTGTCCTTGGTATAGTTGAAGCCGGCGGTGAAGGTCAGACGGTCGCTGACTTCAAAGTCCACCGTTCCAAAGATCGAATAGGCTTCGTCCTTCAGTGTATAGGCTTCGTTGAGGCCGTCTCCGGTGCGGAAGAACGCGCCGGTATAATCGGTTCCGTCAAACAGGCCAAAAGTCTGCTCCAGCGCAGCCACGCTCAACGCGCCGCCGGTGGCGGCCTGTATCAGCGCATTGCCATAGCCGCGAAACTGGGTGCCGAAGCGCAGCTGGTTGGCCTGGTCGATCTTTTCGTTGAAATAATAACCGCCGAGCAGGAAATTGAGCGGGCCGTCAAAATCGGACGCCAGCCGCAGTTCCTGCGTGAAGGTTTTGATATTCAGGTCCTGCGAATTGCGGCCGATCAGGTCGGCGCTGGTGAAATCCGAATCCTGGTTGGTGGCGGCATCGACACGGCGATAGGCGGTGATCGAGGTCAGGCCCAAGGCGCCGAAATTATAATCAAGCTGTCCCGAAACGCCGTAATTTTTGATGTCGTTCGACGACAGGAAGTTGTTGTACACGTCATAGGAAAACGGGTTTTCCGCGTCCACACTGAGGCCGCCAGCAAGGAAATTCGTGAGCGCAATGGTCGGACCAGCAACGATATTTCCCGCGATGCAGCAATTTTCGTCGATCTTGTCATAATCAGCGATCAGGCGGACCGACAGGTCGGAATTGGGTTCAAAATACAGCTGTCCGCGAACGCCCCACCGGTTGCGGTCGTTGACATCGGTGTTGAGGTTGACGTCGCGCGCATAGCCATCGCGCTTGTTATAATTGCCCGACAGGCTGAAAGCGACGGTTTCGGTAATCGGGCCAGTGACATCGGCCTTGGCAACGATAGTGTTGAAATTGCCATACGTGAAAGAGGCCGAGCCGCCAAAGTCAAACTGCGGCTTTTGCGTAACGACGCTGATGACCCCGGCAGAGGCGTTCTTGCCGAACAGAGTCGATTGCGGGCCGCGCAGCACTTCGATCCGCTGCACATTGGGCAGGTCGCCAATCTGCGCTGCCGAACGCGAACGATAAACGCCGTCGATGAACACGCCAACTGAGGGCTCGATCCCGGCATTGTTCGCGCCGTTACCAAAACCGCGAATGACGAAATTGGTGTTGGCCGAGCTTTGCAACTGGGACACGCGCAGCGAAGGGACGAGGGATTGCAGGTCGATAAGGTCGCGGATCTGGGCCTGCTCAATGGTTTCGCCGCTGGTAACCGACACAGCGATTGGTACTTCCTGCAGCGTGGTTTCACGCTTCGACGCGGTGACCACGATTTCGTTTTCGTCAAAACCGGCATCTTCGTCTTGGGCCCATGCGGGGGCGGCGGAAATGACGCTCAAGGCCGAAGCCGCGAGCAACAGGGACTTTTTCATAGATACTCCATGTGAAAAATGATGTCGGTGACATCGTCAAAAAGGGGGGATTCCAATCGCTGCGGACGGCTTTGCTCTATCGCCTGCGATCGACCGGCGGCTAGTGTGACAATGTTACAATGGCAACCACATTGATCGCTAATTCGCCGGTTTACAGGCCTTTAGCGATGCTGCGTGACATAAAGGTGACACCGGTCCCTTGGTGGAAACCAAGCGCGATAGGCCGTGCGCAATCGATGTGACGTTACGGTTTTCAAGAGCGGAAACGTTTGCATTCAGGCCTTGGTCGTCAGCCGCTTTTCAATTCCCCGCCACAATTGGGAAAAAGCTTGATGCGCAGCGCATCGCGGCGCGAAAGCGCCCAGCGGCAGGTTGCGATCGGTCATTTTTTCGACATCGCTCGACATCGGAATCACCGGCCATTGCGGATGCTGCGCCAGATATTCGCGGTGCAATTTGCGCCGCCGATCCACCATGTTGAACACCGGCAGCAGCGGAGCGTGTTTTTTGCCCGAGGCATCCAGAAATTGCTGCACTTCGGCCAAAGCCCGCTCCGCCAGCGCAGAGGGAATAACTGGCACGATCACCAGATCGGCGGCGCGCAGCACCTGCTCGCTGGTTTCCGAAAGCCCCGGCGCGCAATCGAGGACAATTCGTTCATATTGGTCGCGCAGCGGCAACAGGAATTTCGCCATGTGCTTGCGGCGATTGATCTGGAAAAAAAAACGGTCCAGCCCGCGCAACGATATGTCGGCGGCGAGCAGGTCTAGCTTGGGATAGGCCGAGGGCTGGATTCGCTTTTCCACCGGTATTTCCCCGGCCAGCATCGCTTGCGCTTGGTCCTTTTTGCGCACCCGCGCATCCAATATAAAGCTGCTCGCCCCTTGGGGATCAAGGTCCCATAACAGGGTAGAACGCGAAGACTGGACCGCACTGGCCCAGGCGAGATTGACCGCCGTGGTGCTTTTGCCGACCCCGCCCTTCATACTGTAGACCGCGATGACCGCCATATGTCCTGCTCCTGTTTGCGCGTTGTCACGGAAAGATGACATTAAAAAGACATAAGGTCACGCACACATGTTACAATATCTGGTGCACGATCTCCTGCGGGCGGCAGAGACGCACGCCTTTTTCGGTCTCGACCAGCGGCCGTTCAATCAGGATCGGTTCACGTGCCATCGCGGACAGGATAGCGGTATCGCTGACACCATCCTGCATCAGGCCAAGCTCTTCCGCAAGCGATCCGCGTGTCCGCAACCCTTGGCGCGGCGTTATTCCGACATCGCGGTACAGCTGGGCCAGTTTATCGGCGGTCGGCGGGTTTTTGAGATATTCAACCACCGTCAATGCGATGCCGGGTTGCTCCTGCAATATCGCCAGCGTTTTGCGCGATGTCCCGCAATTGGGATTATGCCAGATCGTTGCCTTCATCGATTTTCCTTTCGTTTTTCGGCCTGTTCCGGGGCAGCCGCTTTCCAATGCCATCGCGGTAACCGATTAACTGGCGATTGTCATTCGGGCAAATATCTGTTGCAACTGATAATGATTATCAATAACACGCTTCTTAAGAACGATTCGCATAAAGGGACGGGACTTAGTGAACAAACGATTTTTGATGGGCTTACCGTTGCTCGCTATGGCCTGGTCATCGACCGCGCTGGCACAGCCGGACCAGCAGATGCTCGACATGATCGGCGGCGATGATGCTTGGGATGATCAAGAGATTATCGTCACCGGCGAAGTCGATGGCTATGTCGCGATCGATTCGACCAGCCTCAAAACCCCCACCCCGCTGATTGACACCCCGCAAACCGTGTCGATCATCACCCGTGAGCAGATGGACGATCAGGCGATTCAGGATATCGGCGATATCCTGCGCTACACCCCCGGCACCTCAATTGGTCAAGGCGAAGGCAACCGCGACCAGATTACGATTCGCGGGCAAAACACCACCGCCGATTTCTTTGTCGATGGCATCCGCGACGACGTGCAATATTTCCGTCCCTTGTATAATATCGAGCGGGTTGAGATCCTGAAAGGAGCCAATGCCCTGCTGTTCGGGCGCGGCGGCGGCGGCGGGGTGATCAACCGGGTGACCAAAACTCCGGTTGCCGAAACCCAGTTTGTCAATGTTCACGCGAGCGTCGACAGCTTTGGCGCGCATAATCTAGATGCCGACGCCAATATACCGATTGGGGAGCGCGCGGCGATCCGCCTCAACGCCGCCTATGATGGTTTCAACAACCACCGCGACGTGTTTGACGGACACCGCTTTGCGGTCAATCCGACGATTGGTGCGGAATTTGGCGATACCCGTCTGCTCGCGTCCTATGAATATGTCGATGATGACCGAGTCACCGACCGGGGCATTCCCACCTTCAGTGATGCGCCGATACCGGGGGCACGTGACCGGTTTTTCGGCATACGCGGCACCAATGTTACAACGCTAAAGGCGCATATCGCGACGCTGCGGCTGGAGCATGATTTTTCCGATACGCTGACCTTCAAATCGACGACGCTTTATGGCGATTATGACAAGCTCTATCGCAATGTCTATCCCGAGGCAGCGAACCTGACCGCCGGAACGGTGACGCTCGACGGCTATACCGATCCGACAGCCCGAGAAAATTTTATCACGCAGGGCAATCTGGTGTGGAGCGGCAAGACCGGACCGCTCGAACATGTGCTGCTGATCGGCTATGAAGTCGGCCGCCAGAAGTCGGCAAACCAGCGCAGCGATATCCTGTTCGCGGTTAGCAATGATGATCTAATCACCGTGCCCATCACTAGCGATTTTGATGCATTGGCGCACAGCTTTCCGACTGTTAACCGGGACAGTTCGACCCGGCTCGACTTCTTTTCTCTCTACGTTCAGGATCAAATTACCGTTACCGACTGGCTGCAACTGGTCGGCGGGGTGCGCTATGACGATCTAGATCTCGATGTCATCGATCGGATCGCCAATGTGACCCTCAACCGCAAGGACCGCAAATGGTCGCCGCGCGGCGGGGTGGTGGTGAAGCCATTGGAAAGCCTGTCGTTATACGGCAGCTATGCCCGTAGCTTTCTGCCGCGTGCGGGCGACCAATTTCTGAACCTATCGCCCACCGCCGCCAATCTGGCTCCGGAAAGCTTCGAGAATTGGGAATTGGGCATAAAATGGGACATTCGGCCCAGCCTGAATCTGACCGCAGCAATCTTTCGGCTCGACCGCGACAATCAGGCGGTTTCGGTCGACAGTCAGGGCAATAGCCAGTTCGCCGGATCGCGGACCGAAGGGCTGGAAATCCAGCTGGTCGGCGCGATCACCAGCGATTGGCATTTGAATATCGGCTATAGCTATCTGGATGCCAAGGAATCGGGTGTGCTGGCCGGCGGAGCCTTTGCCAACCGCCGCCTCGCACAGGTGCCCAAGCACATGGCCTCGTTCTGGAGTCGTTATGACCTCAATGACAAATGGGGTCTGGGGCTGGGTGTAACCCATCAATCCAGCCAGAGCGCGCAGATCACCAGCAAGGTGCGCGTTCCCGGCTATACCCGCGTCGATGCAGCGGTCTATTACACGATCAATAAGCAGGTGCAGGTGCAACTTAATGTCGAAAACCTGTTCGACGAAACCTATTTCCCGGCGGCGCACAATGCCAACAACATCTCCACCGGTGAACCGATCAACGCACGGCTGTCAGTGAAATTCGGGTTTTAGAGCGATAACCACTGCACTGATGCCGCATTTATAGAGGTACAGCAAACCAACCTCGACATGGGTGCGCCCCGGCGATAGGGATTGTGCGGCATTATCGGGGACGGCATGACGGGCAAGAGCATCAGAATTGGCGGGGCGAGCGGTTATTGGGGCGAGAGCGCGATGGCGACGCCGCAATTGCTGGCCGCCGGGGTCGATTTTCTGGTCTATGATTATCTCGCCGAAATTACCATGTCGATCCTGGCCCGCGCGCATGCACAGGACCCGGCGGCGGGCTATGCCGGGGATTTTATTTCGGCTGTGCTGCGGCCCCATGCCCGGACTATTGCCGAAAAAGGCGTAAAAGTGATCGCCAATGCGGGCGGGGTCAATCCTTTGGCCTGCGCGGCGGCGGCGCGGGCGGTGATTGCGGAGCAGGGGTTGGACCTCAAGGTCGCGGTGGTGACCGGTGACAATCTACTCGCTCATGCAGTGCAGATCGCAACCAGCGGTCCAACGGAAATGTTCAGCGGCGCACACTTTCCCGCGCCCGAAACAATCGCCAGCATTAACGCCTATCTGGGGGCGTTCCCTATCGCCGAGGCGCTGGCGAGCGGCGCGGATATTGTGATTACCGGACGGGTGGTCGATAGCGCGGTGACGCTGGGCGCTTGCATCCACGCTTTTGGTTGGGGACCGCAGGATTGGGATATGCTCGCCAGCGGCAGTCTGGCGGGGCACATTTTGGAATGCGGGCCGCAGGCGACCGGCGGCAATTTCACCGATTGGGAGGCGGCGGGCGATATTGCCAATATCGGCTATCCGATCGGCGAAATTTCCGCCGATGGATCGTTTGTGGTGACCAAGCCCGAAGGCACCGGCGGGATCGTCAGCGTTGGAACGGTATCGGAACAGATGCTGTATGAAATTGGCGATCCGCAGGCTTATATGCTGCCCGATGTCATCTGCGATTTTTCCGATGTCTCCATCTCCCAAATTGCGCCCGACCGGGTTCAGGTGTCCCCGGCCAGGGGATATCCCGCCCCCGCCAGCTACAAAACCTGCCTGACCTATGCCGACGGGTTTCGCGGCGGCACGCAATTTACCTTTTATGGTTTTGATGCCGGTAAAAAGGCGCAAAAATTCTGCGACACCGCGCTGGAACGGGCAAGGCGACTGCTGCGCGGGCAAAACTGGGGCGATTACAGCGAGACCAGCATCGAAATTCTGGGCGCGGGCAGCCAGTTTGGCGACTTTGCCCCCGACAATTCACCGCTGGAGGTGGTGGCGAAAATTGCGGTCAAGCATCCCGACGCGCGCGCCATTGCGCTGCTGCTCAAAGAACTGACCGGATTGGGACTGGCCTCACCACCG
>JBGSLY010000537.1:0-2843 GCA_041740435.1 Parasphingorhabdus sp. | reverse complement strand
GGCAGATCGCCAAAGGCATCGCCGAACAGGAACCGGTTGCGATCATCGAGCGAGGTTAGCGAACCCAGCATATTTTCCGCGGCACGGCGGCGGAAATCAATCCCGGTGGTCGCGCCAGCGGTTCCGCTGCCTGAACGGCCATAGCCGGTGATATTGACATGATATCCGGTGCCTGCAACCGGATCGATCGATTCGGGGGTCGGCAGAGCGGAGAAGAGCAAAGCCCAAGTCGGGATATTGGCTGTTGGCGTATCTAGGCTGGCCAGCGCGATATCGCCTTCCAAAAAGCCAAAGCCGTCGGGGCGCTGGACCGATTGCGGGTTAATCAAAATCTGGTTGATGTTGTAAACAAACAGGTCGGGGTTGCTGGCAAAATTATTGGCAAACCAGTTCTGGAAACCCGGCAGAGCGTTCACATCGAATGAAAATGCCGACTGCACCACTGGCCCATAATCGCTGGGGTCACGGTCATTGACGCAGTGGGCAGCGAACAGCACGGTGCGCGGGTTGATCAGGGTACCGGTGCAGACAAAACCGTCGTTGCGGAAAAACTGGCCAACGCCATTCACGCCGCCTGCGTTATCGACAATGTCTTCGGGGGTAGAATTATCGTTCGGGACAATGGCTTGTGCCGGCTGCGCAAAGCTCAAGGCAGCAATCGCCCCTACAGCAGCCGTACGGAGCAAATTGGCCCGTGAATGACGAGCAACGAGCTTCTTCATAATAT
This sequence comes from Parasphingorhabdus sp., assembly GCA_041740435.1. GTDB lineage: Bacteria > Pseudomonadota > Alphaproteobacteria > Sphingomonadales > Sphingomonadaceae > Parasphingorhabdus. Next base: position 2,116 of record JBGSLY010000537.1, on the reverse strand, counting down.
TTCCCCTAAACTTGTTGATTCAGAATTGAGACGAGATGTCGGTCTGAACAGCAGCTTAATGGGAATGGCGCAGAAACCAAGTATAGTTTGGCCAAAATTTTACACTGGCCTCGCGTTTGCGCAAAATTGGTTACCGTTGTGACCTATATGCAACAGAATCACGTTTATTGCCAAAAGGTCAGTGGCCCGCCTGTTCGCCGCGCTCCAGTCCGGATTGCGCCAATTGCGAATCTATCTGTGCCATCAATCGGTCAAGGCCATCTTGCGACTTTGCTTCCGCACGCGCCACCAGCACGTCCTGTGTGTTGCTGGCCCGCAGCAGCCACCAGCCATCGGCAGTATTGACGCGCGCGCCATCGGTATTGTTGACATCGGCACCCTCCGCCGACAGCCGGGCCAAAACCTCTTCGATAACGGCGAACTTTCGGGTTTCATCGACCTGAAAGCGCAGTTCCGGGGTGTTGACCATTTCGGTCATGTCGGAACGCAATTGCGTCACCGACTTGCCCAAATTGGTCGCCGCTTGAATGAGGCGTACCGCGGCATAAAGTGCGTCATCGAAACCATAATAGTCGTGCTTGAAAAACACGTGCCCGCTCATTTCCCCGGCCAAGGGCGATCCTGTTTCCTTCATTTTGGACTTGATCAGGCTATGCCCGGTTTTCCACATCAGCGGTTTTCCGCCCAATTCGGCTATCCGGTCATATAGCGCCTGACTGGCCTTGACGTCGGCAATAATCATCGCCCCCGGCACAGAGTTCAGCACGTCTTCGGCATAAATCTGTAAAAGCTGGTCACCCCAGATGACCCGGCCTGTCCCGTCAATCGCACCGATCCGGTCGCCGTCACCGTCAAAAGCCACTCCGAAATCGAGCTTCTTCTCGGCGACAAGCGCTTTCAAGTCGGCCAGATTCTTTTCTTCGGTGGGATCGGGATGATGGTTGGGAAACGCGCTATCGACATCGCAATACAGCAGGAAATGGTCGCCGGGCAGTTTCTTGACCAGTTTCTCGACCACCGGGCCGGCCGCGCCATTGCCCGAGTCCCAGCCGACACGCATGGCCGAACCAGTGAAATTCTGCACCAACCGGTCGACATAGCGGTCCATGATGTCGATCCGTGTGACCGAGCCGCTGCCTCCATTTCCGCCACTATCCCAGTCTCCCTCCGCTGACATCTTGCCCAGAGTCTGGATATCGGCCCCGAAAAACGGGCGTCCGCCCATTACCATCTTGAAGCCATTATAATTGGCGGGATTATGGCTGCCGGTTATCTGGATGCCGCCATCGGCCTGTTCTAGCACGCATTCGGCATAATATAGCATCGGCGTGGGTCCCAGCCCGACCGCGACAACGTCAACACCGCTATCGTTCAGGCCGCGATTGAGCGCTTCTTCCAATATCGGCGAACTTTCGCGTCCGTCATAGCCGGTTGCCACACATTTGCCGCCGCCGCGGGCGATCAAAGTGCCAAAACCCCGGCCAATCGCATAGGCATCATCCGCCGATAATGTTTCGCCGATAATCCCCCGAATATCATATTCGCGCAGGGTGGTCGGGTGAAATTGATGGGTCACATTTTATCTCCGGCTATTTGGGGCGTCGCAGGGCGAATTATCGTCATGCAGATGGGGGGTGAAGTTTCAAACCTTAAACCACAAGAAAATCATATTGTTGCCAATGTCCTAGCGGAATTCGAAATTCTCCCTGCTTCTGCCTTGCTGCTTGCCTAGTGTCAGATTTTGGCCGCTAGCCGAGTTTCCCTAGAAAATCGAGATGACATTGCAGTGACGAAGGTCACCCGATATTTTTATGCTGATCCAAGGCCTTTAACAGCACATCGCGCGCGGCATTGGCTTCTTTGGCCTGATGCTGGCCGATGCCGCTGGATGATCGGTCGGGGTGGATTCGCGTCATGAGTTCGCGGTGCGCAGCAACAATCTGTTCCCGGCTGGCATCGGCGGGCAGGTTCAGGATGGCTCGGGCATGGACGGCAGTCATTGTTGAGCCGCGCAAAAGCGCCAATTTGCCGCGCACCAATCGCCAGATGATAAAGGCTGCAATCGCTAAACCCAGAATTTTCAGCATCAGGCAACCAACCGCCCGGTCATCCGGGG
>JBGSLY010000536.1:0-4290 GCA_041740435.1 Parasphingorhabdus sp. | reverse complement strand
TCATCTAAAGCCCCGCCATATTTTGTAGCTGCAATATCGGCAGCAGGATCGCTAGGATAATTATGCCTACTATTCCCCCCATCAAAACAATAATCAGCGGTTCGAGCAGCGATAAGGCCGTTGATGTAAAGGTATCGAACTCTCGCTCCAGATAATCGGCGGCGCGTCCCAGCATATCATCGACCCGGCCCGACGCTTCGCCGCTGGCGGTCATATAGACCAGCATCGGCGGGAAAATTGCGGCCTTGCGCATGGTGTCGGACAGGCTGTCACCACTGCGGATATTTTCGGCCATCTGCTCACATCCGGCGCGAAGCGCCCGGTTGCGCACCGTGGCTGTGGTCAGCTTGAGGCCTTCTAGAATCGGCAGTCGGCTAGCAACCATGGTGGACAGCGTACGGGCGATCCGCGCGGCGTGCAAATCTCTTAGCAGCCGGCCCAAGAAGGGCAAGCGTAAGGTCCAGCTATCAAACCCCAGACGAAAAACAGGCTTCTTCAGCAATTGCCAACTGGCCAAACCCAGAACGGACAGGATCAACAGAATGATGATCCAATAGCTGGCCATAAAGTCGGAAACGCCTATCACCAATCGGGTGATGAACGGCAGTTGCTGTCCCACATCGTCAAATTGTTCGACCACTTTGGGCACAACCGCGATCATGAGCAGAGCAACCACCAGCAAGGCGACCAAGGCCAACGCCAGCGGATAGGCCAGCGCGCTTATGAGCTTGCCCCGCATATCTGCTTGTCGATCAAGCAGGTCGGCCAGCCGTTCGCTGATCATCGGCAGGGTGCCGGCGCCTTCGCCTGCTGCAATCATTGCCCGGTAAAGCGGCGGAAAGCTGGAGGACTCTCGCCGAAGCGATTCAGACAATGTCTGGCCTTCGGTCACACCCTGATGCACATTATGGAGAATGCTTCGAACGTGCGGCTTTTCATTTTGCGAGGCGATGGTGCGTAGCGCTTCTTCGAGCGGTGTCACCTGCGCCAGCGATGCCATTTGCCTTGTGAATAGTGTCAGTTCTTTCGCCCGCAATTTGCGCTTGCCGAGCAGCGGAACGGCTCGTTTTTGAAAAGACGTGGCAGGCTCCAGTGCAACGATGTAGAGTTTGCGATCCCGCAATTCGGCCCGCGCACCATCATCATTGGTGGCCGCCATAACTCCGTGTCGGCGTGCGCCGCTTTGATCAATCACTGTATAATGAAAATTAGCCATATTCCATTTGTTCCCGGCGAGAAATCCTGATGGCTTCCTCTGCCGTGGTCAAGCCCTGCCGCACCAGCGCGCGCGCGGCGGAACCCAGATTGGGTCTTTTCAAAAAGGCATGCCCGGAAATCAGCGACTCATGCGCTTCATCGTTGATGAACTTGCGTAGAGCATCATCAACGCGGATCGCCTCAAACACCCCGATCCGGCCATCATAGCCAGTTTGGCCGCAAGCATCGCATCCGACCGCTCGATATACCACGGTGCCGGTATCGAAACCAAGCAGCGATGCCATACTCCCTTCTGCCTGAACCGGTTCGTGGCAAGTCTGGCACAGTTTGCGCACCAGTCGCTGTGCAACAACCGCGCGCAGGGTGGAGGCGAGCAAGAAAGGCTCGATTTTCATATCCCGCAGCCGGGTGATTGCGCCGACGGCATCATTGGTGTGCACCGTCGCCAGCACCAGATGTCCGGTCAGCGACGCCTGTACCGCGATATCGGCGGTTTCCCGATCGCGAATTTCGCCGATCATGACGACATCGGGGTCCTGGCGCAGGATGGCGCGCAGGCCAGCAGCAAAGGTCAGACCGACCTTGGCATTGACCTGCGTTTGGCCCACGCCCTCGATGGCATATTCAACCGGATCCTCGATGGTCAGGATATTCCGGCTGCCGTCATTCAGTAGCTTTAGACCAGCGTAAAGTGTGGTGGTTTTGCCCGAGCCTGTCGGACCGGTTACCAAGATAATCCCGTTTGGTTCTGCCAAAGCGTCGGCGATGATTGCATGGGTATCATCGGACATACCAAGCAGGTCGAGCGACACCGCCGCCGAATCGGAATCGAGAATTCGCATTACGATCCGTTCACTGGTCCGGTTGGGCAGGGTGGAAACGCGCACGTCTAGCAACTTGCCGCCTAGCAATATGCTGATCCGCCCATCTTGTGGTATGCGGCGTTCGGCTATATCGAGCCGCGCCATGACCTTGATCCGGTTGACAATGACCGAGGCAACATGCGGGGGCATCCGCAATTTTTCCTGCAGCAAGCCATCAACCCGCATTCGGACGACCAGCCCGGTTTCATAAGGTTCAATATGGACGTCTGAAGCTCCCTGCCGCGCTGCTTCAGCCAAAATGCCGTTAATCAAGCGGATGGTTGGGGCATCATCGGCGCTGTCAAGCAGATCTTCGGCTGTTGGTATGCCTTGAGAAAGGTCAAAGGCGGCGCTGTCCCCCATCATGGAACCTGCGACAGCAGCGGCGCTGCCGTCCATGGCGTAATGTGCAGACAGCAGTTTTTCAAAACTGGCCGGATCGCAGGATTCTATGTCGAACGGCATCGCCAGATAGCGCCGCAGTTCCAGCAACGCCTCAGGCGGGGCCTTTTCGCGCATGGCAATAACCAGCCGACCATCAATCTCGCCCTTCAGCACCAGCCCGTTGTCGCGGGCGAAGCCATAGGGAATATCAACAACCTGCAATGGCAATTCGCCGGGCGGATCGGGGGAGGGGGGTGGTTCGGTACTGCCTTGGCTGATCTTCACGGCTTTTGATCACTCGGTGGAAGGGGCGTTGCAGCGAGCGGTCTAGTGAAGTCTTGTGTCGGCAAAATGACACTATCATCACGGTTTTGTTGCAGTGGCTCTGCCGCTATCGGCGGAACCGTGCCCAGATAGTCGCGAACCAATTCATCAATGGTCGGTTCCTGTTCGGGGTTGCGCAGCAATTGTTGTCCCCGGACATAACCATAACGGCGGCTGGAAAAGTCGCGGGCGTCTTCCCGGTTGCGCAGGATTTTGGGCCGGATGAACACCATCAAATTGGTTTTAACCCGCGATTTGCCGCGCGATTTGAACAGTTCGCCAATCAGCGGAATGTCGCCGAGCAGCGGAATTTGCTGGATCGTCCGGCGTTCGTTGTCGTCGAGCAAGCCCCCCAGCGCGATAATCTCGCCGTCGCCCACGGTGACCGTGGTTTTAATTTCACGCTTATTGATGATAAGCTCGCCAAAATCGCTCGAAACTGGCCCGGCGATAGAGCTGACCTGTTGCCGCAATTCCAGTCGGACCTCATCGCCGGCATTGATTTGCGGCGTCACTTCCAGTTCGATCCCGACATTCTGCCGCTGAATGGTGCGAAAGGCATTGTCGAAATTATCCGACAGGGCTTCGCCCGTGGAGACCGGAATTTCCTGACCAAACAATATGCTGCCTTTGAGATTATTGTTCACGGTCAGCGAGGGAGTCGACAGGATATTGGAATTGGTATCCGACTGCACGGCATTCAAAATCGCACCGAGCACGGTGTTACCGCCGAGCGAGGTTGCAAAGCCGCCAAAGCCGCCGCGCGCGCCCAGAATGGCCCGTGCGGCATTCGCCCGCAAACTGTCCCCAACCGCGCTGTTGGTCGTCGTCGTTGTGGCCGTTGTCGTCGTTGTGGTGGTCGAGGTGTCAAACTGGTCGGCTAACAGGCCGCCCGCAACGTCAACGATATTGGGGGCAGCATTGGAAAAATTGGTGACCGCAAAGGGTGCATTCTCTCCACCGAACAGCATCTGGATGCCCAGTTCTTTGGCCAGTGATTGAGAGATTTCGACAATAATAGCCTCAACCACCACCTGTTCCTGCCGTGTATCGAGTTGGCGGATCAATTCACCGACCATCCGCTGCACATCGGGGTTAGCGGCGACGATGATCGCGTTGGTACCTTCGTAGCGGGTAACAATAGAGGGACCGCGTCTCGCGATACCCGCACTGCCTGATGCGCTTGGGGCTGGCGAAGGTGCGCCTCCTGCCCCCGCACCCGCTGGCGCTTCGGCAACACTGGTCGCGCCGCCCGGTTGACCCATCATTTTTTCGATGACGGGCAGCAATTGTTCGGCATTGGCGTAGTCGAGATGGAAGACCCGGATTTCAGTACCAATTTCCGCGCGTTGATCGAGTTCCTTGGCCATTTTGGCGAAATTGGCGACCGAACCCGGATCGCCGCGCAGCGCGATACTGTTGGCGCTATCAATTGGCACGACTGTGACCGTCTGGCGCGCTCCTTCGCCGCTTCCCTGTGTGCCCAAAGCCTGCAGGGCGG
>JBGSLY010000535.1:0-13657 GCA_041740435.1 Parasphingorhabdus sp. | reverse complement strand
AGCCAACGGGAAACCGAATGCGACCGGGTGTTTTCCAAGCTGTTCAAGCTGCAAAAGCGGCTGGGGTGCACGCAAGGTTGGGAAAGCCCGATACGACGCCCCAAGGGCATGTGGAAGCGAACCTATGACCGGCACGATCAGCATTATTGGGAACTGGACGCTGTATGCTCGGCGGAAATGTCTCGGGTGCTGGAACGGTTGCGATAAACGCTGCATTGGCGGTATTTTTTCAGGGCATGAATTTTTTTGGGGGTATAATTGGGGGTATATTTTGAGAAGGTGAGGAATAAACATAGACATATTAGATAGATATGAACCATATTCGATTCCGTCCCCGGCACCATTTTTCGCTGAGAACGTCCGGGGGACGTTCTCAGCGAAAAATCCCGAGCGATAGCGCGGGAGGAAGCCGAAGAAGCAATCGTCAGGGGGACGATTGCCGGCAAAAATCCCAAGCGCAAGTGCGGGAGGACTTAGCAGAACATCATGGTACCGGTTAGCACTGCGATTGCGGTGCTGATGCAAGCTTTGGTAAATTCGCCGCGCGAACGATCCGTTCCTGTGTTTCTATAAAAACTTTCTTGCCCAATATAATCCGGCGCAGCGCATGTCGTGCAGGGTTGAACCAAAACCCCTCTCTCCCTGCGGGAGATGGTCGCTCCGCAACAGCAGGGCCGGGTGAGGGGTTGGCCGCGTGAGCCCCTCCGCCAGTTTCCGGCGGGGCGACGGGTTCCACCCCCTCTCCTTCCGCCGCTATCGCGGCTCCCTCCTCTCCCGCAGGGGGAGAGGATTTGGATATGCCTGACGAACTTCGCGTGTTCGGCTATATCCATGGCATGTTGCGTTCGCCCGGTTACTTGCGAACCTATGCGCCGTTCCTGCAAATCGGATTCTCGCGCATCTCGCCGAAACCGACCGCATCATGCGCGGGCTTGAAATGGATTTGGGGAATGTGGTCGAATACAGTTCTAACTGATCGCGCAGATTAGACCGATTCGGCCGGAAACGTGGCTGTCTCGCCGTAACATACCGATCGGTATGTCTCGTAAAACCTTCTATTCCTTGCATTTTACAGATGTAAAAAAATGTCTTGCCGGACCCCTTTGATTGGCTAGACTATAGCAGGATGGGGAAGGCTTATAGGGTCGCATCATAAAATTGTTGTCCCCGGCAGATACACTCTGGATGCGAGGGATATATTATGGCGGATTTTCCTGGTTCGATTGGCAATGACACGATTGATGGCACTGCCGGTGCCGACACCATCAGCGATGGCAATGGGGGCAATGATATTCTTAACGGCCTAGGCGGGGCGGATGTTATTACCACCACCGGTGGGACAGATACCGCCGACGGCGGCACCGAGCGCGACAGGCTGATCGTAAACTATTTCAATACCGCCAATGCAGCGACGACCAGCGGGGCGTTCAGCGGCAGTCTTGCCGCAGGCTATAGTGGCAGCTTCCTGTCGACCGGCCGAATTATAAATTTTTCGAATATCGAGGACTTTACCCTCACCACGGATGATGGCGCGGATGTCATCGTTACCGGTGATGGTGATGATACAGTCACTTCTACCGGCGGCAATGACACCCTTACCGTTGGTATGGGGAATGATATTTTGGATGCCGGCTCCGGCGTTGATTATCTCAATATCGACTTGTCGGACGAGTTGGCGGGTGTGACCATCAATTTCACCATTGCGATTGGTGAACAACAAAGTGGCGGCGCGGGTTCAATTCAGGGTTTCGAATCCTTCCACGGCACGATCACCGGTTCCGCGTTCGGCGACAGCCTGACCGAAGTCCAGGTTGCAGGCAATGCCACCTTTAATATGGGTGCTGGCGACGACTTTGTTGAGGTTGCACAGGGGACCGACGTGGTTGACGGCGGCGCTGATAGTGACCGATTGTCGGTCAATTATTTCAACACTGCCAATGCCGCAACGTCCAGCGTTGCACTCAGCGGCAATTTGGCCGGCGGATATTCCGGCAGCTTTATCAGCAGCGGTCGAAATCTAACCTTTAGCAATATCGAGCATTTCAACGTTGTGACACACGGCGGCGCTGATACTATCTTCACCGGTGACGGCAATGATACCATCTCGACCACAGGCGGAAATGATCTGGTTACGGTCGGACAGGGCAATGACGTTCTGGACGGCGGGGCAAATATCGATAGCCTCAGCATCGACCTGTCCGATGAGACAGAAGGTGTCGAAATTGACCTGACTATTGGTGCTGGCTCGGAGCAACAAACCGGCGGTTCCGGATCGGTTATGAATTTCGAGACGTTTTTCGGCACTGTGACCGGCAGCGATTTTGACGACCGTTTGCTGGAAACCGGCCAAGCCATCGGCGCAACATTCAATACCGGCGGCGGCGATGATTTCGTACAAGTGTCATTGGGTGCCGACATCTTCAATGGCGGGGCAGGCCGCGATACACTGTTTGCGGCCTATACCGAAACGGCCAATGCGGCAACGACCAGTGGCTCATTTTCCGGGTCTTTGGCGGGGGGTGGCTATTCCGGCTCCTTTATGTCCAATGGTCGCTCCATCACCTTCTCTGAAGTCGAAGATTTCATGGTCGGCACGGACGATGGATCAGATACCATCGTGACCGGCGATGGCGATGACACCGTCTTCACCACTGGCGGGAATGACCTGGTCACCGTTGGACAGGGCAATGATGTTCTGGATGGCGGGACTCTAATCGACAGCTTGAGCATAGACCTGTCCGATGAGACAGAGGGTGTCGAAATTGACCTGACCATTGGTGCTGGCTTGGAGCAACAAACCGGCGGAACCGGATCGATCATTAATTTCGAGACGTTTTTTGGAACCGTTACCGGTAGCGATTTTGACGACCGTTTTCTCGAAACCGGACAAACCATCGGCGCAACATTCAATACCGGCGGCGGCGATGATTTCGTGCAAGTATCGCGGGGCGCGGACATTTTCAACGGCGGAGCAGGTCGCGATACGCTGTTCGTGGCTTATACCGAAACAGCCAATGCCGCCACAACTAGCGGCACATTAACGGGTTCGCTGGCCTCGGGCTATTCCGGGACCTTCACGTCGAGCGGTCGGTCGATCACCTTTTCCGAAGTCGAGGACTTCATGGTCGGAACCGACGATGGCGCGGACATAATCGTGACCGGCGATGGCGATGACGTGATTTTTACCACCGGTGGCAATGACAATATCACAGCTGCTGGCGGTGATGATCTTATCACCGGCGGGGCCAACAACGACACGATCAACGGCGGCGATGGCAGCGATACCGCCAGCTATGCCGATGGCGTTAGCGCGGTTACCGTCGATCTCAATATCGCAGTCGGACAGGCCGTTGGCGGCGGATTGGGTATCGACACGTTGATCAGTATCGAGAACCTGATCGGCTCTGCGTTCAATGACGTTTTGACCGGAAATGGCAGCGACAATATCTTGCGAGGCGGTGTTGGCGATGATGCGCTGAACGGCAACGCGGGTTCCGATACCGCCGACTATTCCGATGCCGTGGGCGTGGGCGTCACGGTTGACCTTAACCTTGCTGGCGCACAGCTCGTCGGCGGCGGATTGGGCAGCGATACCTTGACCAGTATCGAAAACCTGATCGGTTCGATCTTCGCGGACTCACTGACCGGCAACGGCAGCGACAATCGTCTGGATGGCGGCGAGGGGAACGACAGCCTCTTCGGCGGGGCAGGCAATGACAGTTTGATCGGCGGCGATGGCGTGGATACGGCCAGCTATGCCGATGGAGCCAGCGGGGTTACGGTCAATCTGGCGCTGTTAGGCGCGCAGGTTGTCGGCGGCGGTCTAGGCAGTGACACGCTATCAGACATTGAAAACCTGATCGGATCGAATTTTGCCGATACCTTGGCTGGCAATGCTTCGGCCAATGTTTTGAGCGGCGGCTCGGGAAGTGACATTCTTCGCGGCGGTGTCGGCAACGATACGCTGAACGGTGGCGCCAATCTTGATACTGCAAGCTATTCCGATGCGGCCAGCGGGGTAACGGTTAGTCTGGCTATCGCGGGCGTGCAGTCCGTCGGCGGCGGTTTGGGTAATGACACCTTGCTGAGCATCGAAAGCCTGATTGGCTCCGGTTTTGGCGACAATTTGTTCGGCAATGGTGCGGGCAACACTCTCAGTGGCGGCGCGGGCAATGATATTTTGCGGGGCGGCGCTGGCAATGACACGCTGAATGGCGGCGGCAATATCGATACTGCCAGTTATGCCGACGGTTCCAGCGGCGTAACGGTCAATCTGTCTATCGCAGCGCCACAGACCGTAGGCGGCGGTCTGGGCGATGACACTTTGCTCAGCATCGAAAATCTTATCGGCTCTGGCTTCGCGGACACCCTTACCGGCAGCACGGCTGCCAACAGTTTCACCGGCGGCGCGGGCAATGACGTGCTGCAGGGCGGGGCGGGTAATGATGTTTTGAATGGCGGCGGTGATATCGATACCGCCAGCTACGCCGATGCCGTAAGCGGTGTGACGGTTAGCTTGGCCATATCCGGCCCGCAAGCTGTCGGCGGTGGTTTGGATAGTGACACTTTAATCGATATCGAAAATCTTATAGGTTCGAGCTTTGCTGACGCTCTGATCGGCGGCGCATCGAACAACACCCTGAGCGGCGGCGTGGGTGATGATACGCTTGAAGGTGGCTTGGGTGATGACGTGCTGGATGGCGGCGCAGATTTGGATACCGCAAGTTATTCCAATGCCGCGTCTGCGGTTCGGGTATCGCTAGGTATTGTCGGACCTCAAAATACCATAGGGGCGGGCCTTGATACACTTATCAGCATTGAGCATTTGACCGGGTCCGGATTTAACGACAAGCTTTTCGGTAGTACCGGCAACAACTTTTTGAACGGCGGCGATGGCAATGATCGGCTTGATGGCCGAGCCGGGGATGATGAACTCAACGGCGGCAATGGTGCCGATTTGCTTGTCGGCGGCGGAAGCGGCGATAGTGATACCTTGCTCGGCGGCGATGGCGATGACACCTATCAGGTGCAAGACATCAATGATACTGTGGTCGAACTGGCGGATGGGGGAAGCGATTTGGTTCGTACCGGGCTTGATTACACTCTAGGCGCCAATGTGGAGCGGCTGGTCATCCTAGCAAGCGCGCGCGTTGCGACTGGCAACGCGCTCGACAATATCATTGTCGGCACCGGCGGCGGCGATACTATCAGCGGATTGAACGGAGCCGATACGCTGCGTGGTGGAGCGGGCCGCGATACGATTTTGGGCGGTTCCGGGGTCGACATCCTCGACGGAGGTGCGGGCAAGGACACGATGACCGGCGGCGCCGCGCGTGATACCTTCCAGTTCCGTTTTCTGGATGATTTCAGTAACGTCCGTTCTACCGCCGATGTGATCACTGACTTCGACAAAGCGGCAGGCGAGAAGATTCAGATCAACCTCATTGACGCTAATACCAATACGGTCGGCGACGATGACTTTGAATGGATCGCTAGCAACGCTTTCAGCGGCACCGCGGGAGAGCTGCGCTTCCAACAGGTCGGCAGCAGCACTTTTGTCGAGGGCGATGTTGACGGCGATGGAGTTGCTGATCTGGTGATCAAGTTGGACGGCCTGATCGCCCTGACATCCAATAGCTTCATCGGGGTTCGCGACCTGCAACCCAACGCGCAACCGGTGGAGTTGATCGGGTTGGACGAAGTCAAGGGACTGTTCCGGGGCGACGGGGTGCATGCGGACATGTTCGGTTATCTGCTGTAGTTTCAGAGTTTTGGTTTTAGAGCAGTTTGCGATCTGGTTAACTCAGATTTTCGCTCCCGTTTTTTTGAGTTCTGTGATTGTTGATTTTGCTGATCTTCGCGACCCAGTAGGTCCTGATCCTAGTCGTTTGATGATGTCGGGCGGCGTTGAAAAATCATCAAAATCCTTTGCGAAACCGTGCTGATCATGCAGGAAATTGTTCTGCCCCTGAACTAGCTACCGGACACCCCTACATGAGCCACCATTATGCCGATATCCGCGCCGAAGTGGCCAAGCTGTGTCAGGAGTTTCCCGGCGCCTATTGGCGGGAAAAGGACCGCAACCGTGCCTATCCGACCGAATTTGTCGTGGCGCTATCGGCGGCGGGGTATCTGGCGGCGCTGATCCCGGAAGAGTTTGGCGGGGCGGGGTTGCCGCTGTCAGCGGCGGCGGCGATATTGGAGGAGATCCAGCGGCAGGGGTGCAACGGCGGGGCGTGCCATGCGCAAATGTACGTCATGGGCACTCTGCTGCGCCATGGCAGTGCGGAGCAAAAGGCGCGATACCTGCCCGATATTGCGGCGGGCAAGCTGCGGCTTCAGGCCTTTGGTGTGACCGAGCCGAGCAGCGGGACCGATACGCTAAGCCTGAAGACCTTCGCCCGGCGCGAGGGTGATGACTATGTCATCAATGGTCAGAAAATATGGACCAGCCGGGCGGAGCACAGCGACCTGATGATCCTGCTGGCGCGGACCACGCCGAAGGAAGAAGCGGTAAGACGGTCCGATGGGCTTTCGGTGTTTCTGGTCGATATGCGTGCTGCAAAGGGGCTGACGATACGCCCAATTGATACGATGATGAACCATGCGACGACCGAGGTGTTTTTCGACAATGTCCGCGTGCCCGCCGCCAACCGGATTGGGGAGGAGGGCAAGGGTTTTTCCTATATCCTGTCGGGGATGAACGCGGAGCGGTTGTTGATCGCCGCCGAATGCATTGGCGATGCAAAATGGTTTATCGACAAGGCGAGCGGCTATGCCAGGGAACGGGTGTTGTTTGGCCGCCCGATTGGCCAGAATCAGGGGGTGCAATTCCCGATTGCCAGGGCCTATGCCCAGATGCGCGCCGCCGAATTGATGGTCCACGAAGGCCTGCGCCAGTATGAAGCGGGCGGTGCGGTGGGCGAAGAGGCGAATATGGCCAAAATGCTGGCCGCCGAAGCCAGCTGGGCGGCAGGTGAAGCCTGTATCCAGACGCACGGCGGCTTTGGCTTTGCCGCCGAATATGACATTGAGCGCAAATTTCGCGAAACCCGGCTGTATCAGGTCGCCCCGATCAGCACGAATATGATCCTGTCTTATCTGGCCGAACACGTATTGGGGTTGCCGCGCAGCTATTAGCGGCGGGCTTTAGTTTAGCCGATAGCCGAACCCGCGCACCGTCTCTATGGTCTCCGGACCATGTTGGTCGAGCTTTCGCCGCAACCGGCTGATGTACACTTCGACAATGTTGGTTAGCGGGTCGGCGTTGATGCCCCAGACGCTGTTCAATATACGTTCGCGCGACACAACCGATCCGGGCCGTTCGAGCAGCAGCTTCAAAATGCCGAATTCTTTGGCTGTCAAGTCAATGCGGTTGCCATCACGGGTAACGCGGGCGGTACTTCGGTCCAGCACCAAAGAGCCATGCGTGAAGATTTGCGGTTCACTGTTGCTGGGCGCCATCCGCGCGTTGCGGGCCATCAGCGCATCGATCCGGGCGATCAACTCATCGAAGGAATAGGGCTTTACCATATAATCGTCCGCCCCGGCGCGCAGCCCCCTCACCCGGTCGGCCACATTGTCCATTGCCGACAACATGATAACCGGAGTCGTGTTACCCGCGCCGCGAATATTCTCGCACACCTGAATGCCCGACCGGCCGGGCAACATGACGTCGAGCAGGATCATGTCAAAATCGCTCGCCGACACGTGGACCTGTCCTTCAAATCCGTCCTTGGCATGGGTAACCGCATGTCCTTCTGCCGCCAACCCGCGCAGCAAAAAATCGGCCATCAACGGCTCGTCTTCAACCACCAAAATGTTCATGGGCTACCTTTAATTTTTCGATTGCGGGCAGCATGACCGTCACGGTCGTGCCATTGCCCAATATGCTGTCGATGGTAATGGTGCCGCTATGTGCCTCGACAATGGTTCTGGCCATCAGTAGACCAATACCCAGCCCTTCGCCATTTTTTCCCTTACCGTTGCCGCCGCGTTGATAGCGTTCGAAAATACTGGGCAGATCGCTGTCGGCAATGCCAATCCCCTTATCACGGACCAGTAGAGCAAAGCCGCCGGTCGCATGCAGGATTTCGATTTCAATATCGGGGGGACCGTCGGAGTAATGGATCGCATTGTCGAGCAATATGTAAAGCAGCTGACCCATTCGGTGTTCATCACCCGGAATCCGGGCAGTTTTTAATTGAGTCAGGACCGCGATGCGGCCGCCATCATCTTCGACCGCTGCTCGCATCGATCCAGCGACTCGTTGGATCACGGTCAGCAGGTCGAGCGGTCGCAGCTGCAAAGTCGGCGCGCCGCCTTCGTTGCGGGCCACGTACAGCAGGTCATCAACCAGGCGCGTTACCCCGACAACCTGTTCGGCAATCCGGGCGAGCGCCGATTTATAATCGCCGACGGGCTTTTCTTTGCCGCGCAGCGTCACCTCTGCATCGCCGCGAATGACGGCCAAGGGCGTTCGCAGCTCGTGGCTGATATCAGTCAGGAATTTTTTCCGCTGCTCTGCGTTCTTCTGCAATTCGGCGTTGGCAATTTGCAGGTCCCGGTTGCGATCCATCACATCCTGTTCCAGCGCCCTTGCGCTATCCTCCAGCACACTGTGCCGTTCATCCAGCGCCGCCGCCATGGCATTGAAATTTCCAGCGAGGGAGGCGAACTCGGCATCGCGCATTTTGGTAATTCGCACCTGCTTTGTGCCTTCGGCAACCTGCTGTGTCGCGGCACGCAGCACGCGCAAGGGGATGGTTATCGACCGATCCAGCCAAAAGAGCGCCATGCTGTAAAGCACTAGAAGCGCAATGGCCGAAACCGTCAGAACTAGGATTGTCGATGTGAGTGCGTCAATCTCGGCGGCATCGATCTCATCGACCTCTACCATTTCATGCGCCACTGCTTCGTTGATCAAGTCGACCCACTTGTTGTTATGCGGCCCGTTTATCGATGCATACAGATTGGCCATGATTGCATCGATCCGGTCGAGTTCCTCGCCCTCTTCATCCAATCCGCTAGCTCCGCGCAGCGCCACTTCGCCAGCAATGGCTTTGCGCAAGGATGACGCCAATATATTGAGTTCGTTCAGGAGCTGTTTGCCCTCAGGATCGGTGAGATCACCGTCATGCTCAACATGATGCGAAATGCGGTGGCCCAGTTCCGCAAGGTTCAAATGCATTTCTAAAACTTCATGCGCGGCATTGGATTGGCGCTGCGCCAATATAGCTTGGTTGAGTTCAACGACGGCAAAACCCGCCGGAACGATGGCAAGCGCAAGGATTGCTAGAAACAGCACCCGGGATTTCCAGGCGAAGCTTGCAAAAAACTTTGGCCGCCAGCGTCTAACTCTATCTGGCATTCGCTTCTCATTGCCATCCGGCATTGGTGTCATCCTGTTCAGAATTATCGCAGCTACCCATTACCCAATCCGCGGTTAAAAAGCCAACAACCGCTCAGTTTACAAAATTTTTCATCTTCTGTTTATGTCGGGTTTAGAATTCGTTCATGCTCTCTTAGCCCTGCGACTGGCAATTGGGGTGCATCAAATCGGGGTGCCGACCGTTAAGTCAAAGCGACTGAGATACCGGCATCAAGCTATTGATATAAAAAGAATTATAACTTTCGGTTACCCCCGACCGAAAGGTGAGAAAGTGTGGAAAGGAATTTTAAAATGGAAATTTGTGCATCCCCAATCGCCGGGAATTTGACCAGAGCGGAGCGTCTACAGGCACGGCTGCGTTGCGCCAAACGGGCCTTCACCACGCGGCATGTAGACTGCCTTGCGGCCGAACGGTTGGAGCGCATCGGCTGTGTCCCAAAACCGGGAGATGTTGTTTTGGCCAGAGTAAAATCGCTTGGACAGCATCAACGTATAGAGAATGTGCATGGCCGTCGCGGTCAACTTTATGTCGGTGATGAAATCATCGTCGCTTACGGAAACCGCTATGCGCCCGATCAGTTTGAAGCCTTTGTCCCGCAGGATATGGAGGTGTGCGATCTGGTAGCCGGCGGCGGGGTCGCGTCGCGGATGACCCGAAAACATGCGGGCATGAAAAATCCGACCCAGATTGAGATCATTGGCCTGCTGGCCCGGGCCGATCATAGCATCATCAATCTGGCTGATTTTGCGCTGCAACCCAGTGCCAAATATGCGCGTCCACGGACGGTTGTGTTCGTTGTCGGCAGTTCCATGAATGCCGGTAAAACAACAACGGCGGGCGGCCTGGTTCACGGATTGACACGCGCTGGATTTCGGGTTGGCGCTGCCAAATTTACCGGCACTGGCTCGGGCGGCGATCTTTGGACCATGCGCGATGCGGGTGCGATCGAGGCACTTGATTTCACCGATGCGGGTCATGCCTCGACTTTCTGTTTGGATGGAGAGGGTCTCGCTAAAATCGGCAAAATATTGCTGGGCAAGCTGGCGGAGGCAGGCGCCGAAATTGCGGTGGTTGAGATTGCCGATGGCCTGCTGCAAAATGAAACAGCGGAATTGGTCGAAATCGCAAAGGCTAACGGCTGGTTTGACGGTATCGTGTTCGCTGCAGCAGACGCAATGGGGGCCGCTTTCGGAGCGACCTGGCTTGCAGAGCGGTCCATTACGCCGCTGGCGCTCTCGGGATTGGTCTCGGCATCTCCGCTTGCCGCTGGTGAAGCAGCACGTTCGTCTGGATTGCCGATTGCCACTCTGGCGGACCTGCGCGATCCAGTAGAGGTCACCAAAGTTGTTTTTCGGGATCATGCGGTCTTTCGGGCGGTCGCATGAAACCCCCGAAACTGTTGTCCAAAAGTAGGCGAGTGCTGGGCTTGATGCTGGGATTTGTGGCATTCGCCCAGGCCGCCTTGGCCGCTGGCTTTGCCCAGGCCATCGGTGCGCTGGTTGAACAGCCGGTGAAGGAACCTTTATTGGCCGTTTCTCTCGCGATCGGATTTGGCGGCGCGATGTTGGTGGAACGCTGGGTTGCGGAGCGGTTTGCGCAATCCTTCGTAATCGAATGTCGCGCAGGCATTTTCAGCAGCGTTATTCGCAACCGCGGCGAGGGTCAGGAAGCGCGGTGGCTGACCTCGCTGGTTGGGGATTTGACGGCGATCCGAAACTATGCGGTGCGCGGTTCGGTCAAATTCTGGACCAGCATTTTGGCCGGGGTCGCCGCGGCAGTGTGGTTTATGGTTTCTGCGCCGCTGATGTGGATGGCTTTGCTGCCCTTCGTAATCGGCTTTGCCCTTATTATTGGCGCAACATATTTTCTGAAGCGCGAGATCGCCGAGCAAAGGGTCGCTCGCGGACGACTGAACCGCTTTCTGATCCGGCGCGTCCGGATTGAAATGAGCGGGGTCCCCTGCATTCGCGGCCATGGCCGCATGCGACTGCGCGAACTCTCCGAAGCTTTGGGGTCCAAGGCGGAACGCCGCGCGCGCATCTTTGGCGCGATGGAATTTTTGGCCGCCGTTTCGGGTGGAGTTGCTTCGGTTGTTTTGGTTGTCATCCATCACGGACAGGGATCGGTGGCAGCCTTGGTGGGGCAATTGTCCCTAATGGGCTTTATCGCCAGCCGATTGCTGGACGTTGCAAGAGCGCTGCACGCGCGCGCAGGCGGAAAAATAGCGCTGAACCGAATGGCGAAACTTTTGGCCAAACAGCCGGTAGCGGCTCGCATCGAACCACCCATTACCGCCGTAAGCGGCGTCTGAAGGAATATTGTGATGTCACAGCCTTTCACTCGGCATTTGGAATTTCATCCATCAAGATCGGTCGAGACTCCGGACTGTTTTTTGGTTCCTGCGGGTCCAAACGCGCCAACATTGGTCGCCATTCATGGGATTAGCCGCAATGCGGCAGAAATGGCCACTCGCTTTGCCGCGCTGCCGCAAATGCGCGATGTCAATATTATCGCTCCGCTTTTTGAGCGGAAGCGGTTTGGAAAATACCAATCGTTGCAATCCGGCCCGAACAACCCAGTACCATCGCATTTGGCGCTGTTTGCGCTTTTGGAGGAACTTCGGTTGCGACGGGGAATAGCGACAGACAAGTTCTATCTCTTTGGGTTTTCCGGCGGCGCGCAAATGGCCCATCGCTTGGCCATGTTTTACCCAAGCCGCGTGCACGCACTTTGTGCCGCTTCGGCGGGTTGGTATTTGTTGCCCGATCCTGACCTGCCCTATCCCTATGGCATCGGGCCGGGACGTCCGGCGGCATTTGATGCGCCAGCGTTTTTTGCCATCCCGACCACTGTCGTCATCGGGACACGGGATATTCGGATCGATAGCTCCGTGCGGCAAGATGGCGAAATTATATCCCGGCAAGGGCGCACCCGATTGGAACGGGGCAGAATTTGGGTGCAATTGATGAACCAACGCTCGGCGGCACTGGGCGGAAACAGGGACATCGCCTTGGTGGAACTGAAAAACGGCTCGCACGATTTTGGACTCTGCGTCCGGGAGGCTGGGTTGTTGGAGCATGTCGCTGCCGCTCTGGTCTCTCCAGCCGGTCCCAATCCAGAAATTTATGCGATGCAGGAAGGGCAGAAAGCACAATGATATTTCGAGACCTATGGCGCGGCGGCATAGCTATTTTAACGCTGGCCGGGCCTGCTCCTGCATGGGCGGAAATTCCAAAATTGGGCATCGAATTGGATGATCTGGACCTGCGTCTGACCCTTAACGCAGCCGTGCAAAGCGCCTTAATTGAGGAAAATTCTGATACCGAGGCGGAGGTGCAATTGGACCTTTCGGCGCAGGCGCGTGCGGATTGGAGACTAAGTTCCGATACAAAACTGGGAATGAAAGTCGAGTTTTCCAACGACGACCGCAATTCCGAAACCTTGGAAACGGGAGAAATATACGGCTATTTGTCGAGCAAATTTGGCAGGTTAGAGGTTGGTAAGCAGGATGGACCGGCAGACACATTGTCCTTTGCAGCACCGGTAATTGCGCTGGGGCAAGTGCGCGGCGACTTCTCCCGCTACGCCGGATCGCAGGCGCTTTTGAAGCCTCTGGATACCCGCGATTCTTTCAAAATCATTTATCTCACTCCCCAGATCGAGGGCGTTAGCGGCGGGATTTCCTGGTCACCGCATTTTCGCCGGAACGCCGATTCACCGGATTTGCGATCCCGGGTTTTGGTGAACAATGCTATAGAACTCGGACTGCAGTATGAGAAGCCGGTTGGTGATTGGACGTTGGGCGTCAGCGGCGGTTATGTCACCGGAAATGCGGATCCCGTTACCGAAAGGGCGGACCTGAATAGTTGGAGCGTTGGGGCGAAGATGAACCGGGGATCGCTGCGTATAGGCAGCGCCTATGTGCATCGCGGCAACAGCAAACGTCGGGAAAGGGACTTTGATCAATGGGAATGGAACGGCGGTATTGGCTGGGTGGAGGATCGCTGGGGCATTGTCGGCAGCGGCGCGATCACTCGCTCTTCGGAGACTCGCAATTTCCTGCTGGGTGTGGGCGGATTTTATACCTTAGCTCCAAATCTGCAATTGCGATCAGACATAGTGCGGTTTCACGAACGGCGTCTGGGTGGCGATTTGGATAAGGGTACGGTTATGCTGATGGAGTTGCAGCTCAAAATTTAGCGGATTTCACGCCTTTTTGCCCGCGCCGCGCACGGCTTCTGCTTTCGGATCGAGCGGCCAGCGCG
>JBGSLY010000534.1:0-2771 GCA_041740435.1 Parasphingorhabdus sp. | reverse complement strand
GGTCTTTAGGCAGGTCACCCGCGCTAGGCAAGAGGAACAAGCTTTCCCGGGTTGAACAAATTGTCGGGGTCAAAGGCGGTCTTTATCGCCCGCAACGCCATCAGATGCGCGGGGTCCGACAGCCGCGCCAGTTCGGACAGCTTGTTCTGGCCAATCCCGTGCTCGGCCGAAATCGAACCGCCTTCCCGCGTTACCAGATCATAGACGAGCGCGCTGATCGATCCGGCTTGCGCATCCATCCACGCCTTGGTTTCGCCCGGCGGCGCCTTGACGTGAAAATGGACGTTGCCGTCGCCCAAATGACCAAAGGCCGCCACCGCTGTGCCGGGAAAGCGTGCCTCCACCACCGGCGAAGCGGAAGTAATGAAAGCGGCCATTTTCTCGACCGGCACGCCGATATCATGTTGCAACGCAGGTCCCGATGCCCGCTCTGCCTCCGCAATCGAATCGCGGATTTTCCAGCAGTTTTCCGCTTGCGCTTCGTTGGCTGAAATCGCCGCGTCATGGGCCAGACCGCGCTCCATGGCATCGGCCATTAGCTGCTCGGACAGCGCCTGCGGGTCCGGGCCATCGGCGCAGTCACGGACCAGTTCAGCCAGCGCATACCATGGATGGCGGCCCTCCAACGGGCGGCGAACCCCCGGAATATGGGTCATCACCGACGCAGCGCAGCTTTCCGGCAGGATCTCAAAACCTTCCAGATGCGCGCCCGCGCGGGCCGACAGGAACTGTAGCAGTTCAAAGGCCTGCTCCGGACTATCGAGACCCACCCAGACCACGCAGCGGTCGATCAGCGCCGGAACCGTCTTGACCGTCACCCCGGTGACAATCCCGATCGTCCCTTCCCCGCCGATCAACAGCTGTTTAAGGTCATAGCCGCGATTGTCTTTTTTAAGCGCGGTCAGGCCGTGATAGATACTGCCATCGGGCAATACCGCCTCAAGTCCCGCAACCAGCGCACGCATCGTGCCGTGGCGTAGCACCTGTGTTCCGCCGGCGTTGGTTGAGACCAGCCCGCCGATGGTCGCCGACCCCTTGCCGCCGAGGGTCAGGGGAAAGCGCTGCCCCGACTTGACCAGTTCCTCATGCAAATGCTGTAAAATCACCCCGGCATCGCATACCGCCAGCTTGGCGGCGGGGTTAACCTCCCGTATCCGGTTCAACCGGCGGAGCGAGAGAAGAATCGCCTTGCCGCTAGCATCCGGGGTCGCGCCGCCAACCATTCCGCTATTGCCCCCCTGCGGCACAATCGGGATTTTATGCGCAGCTGCAGTACGGACGATTTGCGACACTTCCTCGGTTGTTGCCGGTTCGACCAGCGCCGCCGCCGCCCCGTGATACCGCCCGCGCCAGTCGCTCAGCCACGGGGCCAGCCGGTCGGGGTCGGTGCTAAGGCCCTTTGGGCCGACTATAGCCGCCATGCGGTCCAGCGCCCCGGTTGCGATGTTCATAAAGCTCGTCCTTTAGGAGGCGCATTGGCCATTTCAGTGGCGTCTTTACCCGCTTGACTAGGGCTGTGCAATTGGCCCATTTACTGCCAGCTGTGACAATTCGGTCACAGGGCAATTCATCGCTTGTTCAATCATCCTTGGTATATCCGCGACCTTTCCTTAGAGGCTGTGTGTGATTTCGCTGGTTCCGTTTCTTTTGGCGACTGCTGGACTGCCCGTCGCGGGGGCGGTTCCGACGGGCGATGCGCAGACCGAGCAAGCCGGAACCTTTGTCGCGCCTGAGCCGCTGCTGCTGGCGCAATTGCGCTTTGAGCAGCGAGTCATCATCAGGATCCCAATGCAACGCTCCGCGCCAGCGGTATTGGCTGCACCAGCAAGAAATGACGACGATGATGACGATGATAGTCCGGGCTATGCCGAGCGGAAAATCGGCAAATGTGTCGCCATCAATTCGCTTGCCGGGGTCCGTGTCGGCAGCGACCGGTTCCTCAACCTATTCACCCGCGACCGGCGGATCATTCGCGCCGAGCTGGAAAAATCCTGCCCAGCGCGCAATTTCTACTCCGGATTCTATATCGAAAAAACCCGCGACGGCAATTTGTGCGTCGACCGCGACCTACTCCATTCGCGCAGCGGCGCGAAATGCGAAATCGAACGGTTGCGCGAATTGGTGCGGGAGTGACTAAAAGAGGGTAGTTACCTGTGCTCCCGCGCAGGCGGGAGCCTTGGCAGGGTTGCGCTGCGATGTCCAAGGTTCCTGCCTTCGCAGGAACACAGGTAAATGCCTAACCCTTCACCGCCGCAATCAGAAATTCGACATTGCCCTTGGGCCCGGTAATCGGGCTGGTGGTCAGGCCCGACACGCGCCAACCGGATGCCTCTAGCCATGCCGCCACAGCCATGCAGACCCGGTCGTGTACCGCCGCATCGCGGACTACCCCGCCCTTGCCCACGTCTTCGCGTCCCGCCTCAAACTGCGGTTTGATGAGGGCGACCAGATGCGCGCCGGTCCGGGCAAAGGTCATCGGGCGCTCCAGCACTTTGGCGAGCGCAATGAAGCTGGCATCGCAGACAATAAGGTCCACCGGCTCGGGGATATGGACGTCGGTCAAGATACGGGCGCTGGTCTGTTCGTGAACGATGACGCGCGGGTCGCTGCGCAGGCTCCACGCCAGTTGGTTGGTGCCGCTGTCGACCGCGTACACCTTGGCCGCACCGTTTTGCAGCAGCACGTCGGTAAAGCCGCCGGTGCTGCTGCCCACATCGATGGCGGTGAGGCCGCAGACATCCAAGGCAAAATGCTGCAGCGCATGCTCGAGC
>JBGSLY010000533.1:0-5757 GCA_041740435.1 Parasphingorhabdus sp. | reverse complement strand
GGCATCGATGAATATCCGGTCCAGCCCTTCCGCTTCGGCCTGTGCCTTGACGAGACCCGAGCCCGGCACAACGATCGCCCATTTGATGCTGTCGGCCATTTTCCGGCCCCTTAGCACGGCGGCGGCGGCGCGAAGGTCCTCGATCCGGCTGTTGGTGCAGCTGCCGATGAAGATGTTTTCGACCGTAACATCAGTCAGCTTCATCCCCGGCACCAGCCCCATATAGTCGAGCGAATTTTGCGCCGCGACCTGCTTTGACGGATCGGCGAAACTCTTTGGATCAGGAACCAGACCGGTAATTGGCAGCACATCTTCGGGCGACGTGCCCCAAGTCACGCTGGGCGCAATATCGGCGGCGTCGATGATCACTGTTTTGTCAAAGCGCGCACCTTCATCGGTCTTGAGCGTGCGCCAGTAAGCCACCGCCGCGTCCCAATCGGCACCCTTGGGGGCCATTGGCCTGCCCTTCAAATAGGCAAAGGTGAAATCATCGGGCGCGATCAATCCGGCCCGCGCGCCGCCCTCAATCGCCATATTACTGATCGTCAGCCGTCCCTCGATGCTAAGCCCGCGAATCGCATCGCCGGTATATTCGATGACATGCCCGGTCCCGCCCGCCGCGCCGATGACGCCGGTGATATGCAGGATAATATCCTTTGCCGTCACGCCGGGCCCCACCGCGCCTTCGACCCGGATTTCCATCGATTTCGATTGTTTGAGCTGCAAAGTCTGGGTCGCCAGCACGTGCTCCACCTCGCTGGTGCCAATCCCGAAGGCGAGTGCGCCCAGCCCGCCGTGACAGGCGGTGTGGCTGTCGCCGCAAACAATGGTGGTGCCGGGCAGGGAAAAGCCCTGTTCGGGGCCGACCACATGGACAATTCCCTGCTCCGCGTCGCTGGCGTCGATATAGCGGATGCCGAAGGCCGGGGCATTGGCCTCCAGCGCCGCCAGCTGCGCCGCACTTTCCGGATCGGCTATCGGGATACGCTTGCCCGCGCTATCCAGCCGCGCAGTGGTCGGCAGATTGTGATCGGGAACCGCCAATGTGAGGTCCGGACGCCGTACTTTCCGCCCCGCCATGCGCAGCGCTTCAAACGCCTGCGGGCTGGTCACTTCATGGACCAGATGCCGGTCAATATAGATAAGCGCGGTGCCGTCGTCACGCTGATCAACGACATGGGCGTCCCAGATTTTCTGGTAGAGAGTTTTGGGCTGGATGGCGGTCTGGCTGGTCATGGCGCTGATTTAGCCGTGAAGCGCAACATTGCAAGCAATCAAAGCAACCAATCTCCACTTCAAAAACGCGTCCGATGGTCCTATGTGCGCTGCATGAGTCTGTTCGCCATTATCAGCACCGTTCTCGCCAGCGTGATTGCGATGGAAATCATCGCCTGGGCCAGCCACCGCTATATCATGCACGGCTTTGGCTGGGGCTGGCACCGCGACCATCACGAACCGCACACCAACGCGCTCGAAAAAAATGACCTTTATGGCTTGGTCGGCGCGGCGATGAGCATATCGATGTTCGCGATTGGCAGCCCGATCATCATGGGCGAAAGCGCCTGGGAGCCGGGCACCTGGGTCGGTCTGGGCATACTATTTTACGGCATCATCTATACCTTGATCCATGACGGTTTGGTGCATCAACGCTATTTCCGCTACGTCCCCAAATCGGGCTATGCCAAACGGTTGGTGCAGGCACACAAGCTGCACCACGCCACGATTGGCAAGCAGGGCGGAGTCAGCTTCGGCTTCATTTTTGCACGTAATCCGGTGCAGCTGAAAGCCGAGTTAAAGGCGCAGCGTGAGGCCGGAATTGCGGTCGTGCGCGATGCGGCGGTTTAGTGCCGCCCTCGATCTGCATCCTGACCCCCGACCCGGATTATTACGAAGACTGGTCGCTGCCCGCGTCGCATTATCGGCGATTGTTCGGCGATGTGCTGGAGTTTCGGTCATGGACCCAACCGGGCGATTTATCGGGTTTTGACCTTGTTCTGCCGCTGCTCGCTTGGGGATATCAGCGCGATTGTCCGGTCTGGTTCGCACTGCTTGAACAGATGGAAGCGGCGGCTTTGCCATTAGCCAATCCGACGCAGATCTTGCGCTGGAACACCGACAAAAGCTATCTGCAGGGCCTTGAAGCTTTAGGCGTCCCGATTATCCCGACCCGTATAGTAGAAGCGATTTCGCCGCAGGTATTGGCCGAAGCACGGGGTGCATTTGGCGCGGACATTCTGATCGTCAAACCCGCGATATCAGGGGGAGCGGACGGGACATATCGATTGGGGCCGGATGATCCTCTCCCGGAATATGCAGACCCACAAAGGCTGCTGATCCAGCCTTTTGAGCCAGCAATCGTTGCGGAGGGGGAATATTCACTGTTCCTTTTTGGCGGCCAGTTCAGCCACGCCATCATCAAGCGGCCTGCCAAGGGCGATTTCCGGGTCCAGGACCAATTTGGCGGCTGGGAGGAAGCTATCGAGGCTCCTGATTCTGCCCGGGAATTGGCCCATGCCGCGTTGGCGACTGCGTCGGCGATTTGCGGCGATGCGCCTATCACCTATGCCCGCGTCGATATGCTGCGCAACGCGTCGGGCGCATGGAGGCTAATGGAACTGGAATTGATTGAGCCGTCGCTGTTCCTGCATTTCGCGGACGATGGGGGAGATATGTTTGCGGGTGCAGTGAGGGGAGTGTTGCAAAACTAGACCGTTCGCATCGAGCGAAGTCGAGATGCCGATGAGTCAGATGCCAATCTAGGGTGTCTCGACTGCGCTCGACACGAACGGCTAAAACAGCCAGATCCTTGATTACCCTACCCCGCTGACCCCACCGCCTCCGCAATATTGGTATAACCGTCGCGCTCCAGCAATTTCGCGAGGCCCACGTTAATGTCCCGCGCAATCCCCGGCCCCGCATAAATCATCGCGGTATAAAGCTGCACCAACGATGCACCAGCGCGAATGCGGTCGTAAGCGTGTTGTGCGGTCGCAATGCCGCCGACGCCGATCAAAGGGATCGCACCGCCGCTCGCGCTTCGGAAATCGCGCAATCGCTGCTGCGCCAGATCGCGCAAGGGCGCCCCGGACAGGCCGCCGCTCTCCGATGCCTGACGGGAATGCAGATCGGGGCGGGTAATGGTGGTGTTCGATACGATCAGTGCGTCAATCCCCTGCTCCATCGTCACCGCCACAATATCGTCGATATCGGCGGGCTCCAGATCCGGCGCGACCTTCAAAAATACCGGCGGGCCCTTTGCACCGCGCGCCTCCATTACCGCCGCGAGCAGGTCGATCAGCGCCGCCTTGTCCTGCAAAGCCCGCAGACCCGGCGTGTTGGGCGAACTGATATTGACGGTCAGATAGTCGGCGAGGCCCGCCATGTTCCTGACCCCGGTCACATAATCGGCGATCCGGTCTTCGCTGTCCTTATTGGCACCGATATTGATGCCCAAGATGCCGCTGCCCATCCGGTCAAGCATCCGCCTTAGTCGTGGAATGGCGGCTTGTTGCCCGTCGTTGTTAAACCCAAGCCGGTTGATGACCGCGTCATCCTCGACCAGCCGGAACAGGCGCGGCTTGGGGTTGCCGGGCTGCGGTTTTGGCGTCAGCGTGCCGACCTCGGCATAGCCAAAGCCCATCCGAATCAGCGCATCGGGCACCAGGCCGTTCTTATCAAAACCGGGAGCCATGCCGACCGGATTGACAAAGGTCAGACCGGCAAACTGGCTGGTCAAAATCGGATCGGGCGGCGGCGCGGGCAATTGCGGTAGGGCGCGCAGACCCATGACGGTCAGGCCATGCGCCCGTTCCGGGTCGAGGCAATAGATAAACGGCTTGGCAAGCGAATAAAGCATATTGCGCGCGCTATGGCAGCAATTGGCCGCCGGTACAATTGCTGGCAAGGTGCATTTTATCTGCTATGCGCTCCCCAACAAAGATGGAGAGCCGGTGATGATCGCAACCCCCGATTTTGACTTTCAACTGGGCGAAATGGCGGACCAGATCCGCGACACCACCCGCCGCTTTGCCGAAGACAAGATCATGCCCATTGCGGATCGAATCGATCGCGAAGACTGGTTCCCGCAAGAGCTTTGGCCGCAGATGGGCGAACTGGGCCTGCACGGAATCACCGTCGAAGAGGCCGATGGCGGTCTGGGCCTTGGCTATATCGAGCATGCGGTTGCAGTCGAAGAAATTAGCCGGGCCAGCGCGGCCGTTGGCCTGTCCTATGGCGCGCATTCCAACCTGTGCATCAATCAGTTGCGCCGATGGGGCGATGAGGCACAAAAGGCCAAATATCTGCCCAAACTGATTTCTGGCGAGCATCTTGGCAGTCTGGCGATGTCAGAGGCTGGCGCGGGATCCGACGTAGTCTCGATGACGATGAAGGCTGAAGCGGTGCAGGGCGGCTATGTCCTTAATGGCACCAAATTCTGGATCACCAATTCGACCTATGCCGACACTTTGGTCGTCTATGGCAAGACCCGGCCAGAGACAGGTTCGGGCGGGATCACCGCCTTTATCATCGAAAAAGGTATGAAAGGCTTTTCCATCGGCCAGCAGATCAAAAAGGTCGGCATGAAGGGAAGCCCGACCGCCGAACTGGTGTTCAACAATTGTGAGGTGCCAGAAGAAAACGTGATCGGTCCGGTCAATGGCGGCGTTGGTGTGCTGATGTCAGGTTTGGACTATGAACGCGCAGTTCTGGCCGCTATGCCGCTGGGGATCATGCAGGCGTGTCTCGACACCGTCATCCCCTATGTCCGGGAGCGCAAACAGTTCGGTAAACCGATTGGCACTTTCCAGCTGATGCAGGCCAAGATTGCCGATATGTATGTCGCGCTCAACAGCTCGCGCGCTTATGTCTATGCGGTCAACAAAGCGTGCGATGCAGGGCAGACGACGCGGTTCGATGCGGCGGGCGCGATCCTGATGGCCTCACAAAATTCGGTGCGGGTGGCGGAGGAAGCGGTGCAGGCGCTGGGCGGTGCGGGCTATACCACCGACTGGCCGGTTGAGCGCTACTGGCGCGATTCCAAACTGCTCGACATTGGCGCGGGCACCAACGAAATCCGGCGGATGCTGATTGGACGGGAGTTGATTGGTGGGAACTGACACGGGAAAACGCAACACGGTGATCTTCGATTTTGGCGGGGTGATAACCTCTTCGCCGTTCGAGGCGTTCAACCGGATGGAGGCGGCACGCGGCCTGCCGCACGATTTTGTGCGCGGGGTCAATGCGACCAATCCCGACACCAACGCCTGGGCCTTGTTCGAGCGGGCGGAGATCAACGCAGAGGAATTTGATGCCCGCTTTGCCGAGGAAGCCAAGGTCAAGGGCCATGATGTGCGTGGGGCCGATGTGCTGGCGCTGCTGTCGGGCGAAGTCCGCCCCCGTATGGTGGCGGCGCTCGATTGGCTGAGCGGCAATGGCTATCGCATCGCCTGTATCACCAACAATGTGAAGTCGGGCAAAGGGGCGGGCATGGCGGGCAGTCCGGAGAAGGCCAAGCAAATCGAAGCCATTATGGCGCGCTTTGAGCATGTCATTGAAAGCTCCAAGGCCGGGGTTCGCAAACCCGATCCGCGCATCTATCAAATGGCGTGCGAAGCTTTGGCCGTGGCGCCAGAAGAATGCATTTATCTCGATGACTTGGGCATCAACTGCAAACCCGCGTCCATGCTCGGAATGCACGCCATCAAAGTGACAACGGAGGACAAGGCGCTGCGCGATCTCGCACTGGCTCTGGGTCAG
>JBGSLY010000532.1:0-2190 GCA_041740435.1 Parasphingorhabdus sp. | reverse complement strand
GGCGATCATGCTGTTCATCGTCGTCACTTCATGCGCGTTGCACAAATGCGTTCCCAAGATCGTCGCCGTTGGCATCAGTATCTTGCGCTGCCGTGTCCAGACCTGCGGCGCGTAAAAGGTGAACCGCTGTCCGGCCATATCCTCGGCATAAACCACCCGGCCAGTGAAGGGTTTGACCAGTGATGTGGATACGCCTAGGCTGTCCTGCCCCGTGCGTTCGATGATCACATCGGGTACGCCGCGCGGATTGTCGGGCGATTGCAGGACGCGGCCAATCGCGGTGCCAAAGGGTTTCATCGTCTTGGTTTGATAATCGCGAACGCCGACCTTAAACGCCTCTATGTCCTTGCGCGCATCAGGCAGGCGAGGGAGGGTATCGGGCCAGAGGAAATTCTCACCAAACTGGCGCTTCAGCGTTTCCAGACTGACAATGCCTTCCAGCGCATCTTCAAGGCCCAAAGATTGCAGAAATTCCTTTTGCCCGTCGGTGGTCGACACGATCATCGTCCGCGCTTTGAACCGCCGCGCCGCCTCAATCATTTCGAGACCCGTTTCGTCGAGTAGGTCCTTGGTGCCAGGCCCGTAATAGAGCAAAGCCGATTCCCCGCCGCGCAGCATGGCGCGCCGCAATATCTCCTCGGGACGGACCGAACCCGGCTTGCCCATAAAGCTGAAATGATAGCCGGAGGACGCGCCGTAAAACGCCAGCTTGCCGTTTTCGCCAAGCAACTGAAAACTGCGCGGAAAGGCGCTTTCCCCGGCGTGGCTGACGACATAGTCGGCAAGCTTGCCACTGTTGAGGCGCTTATATTCCTCGACCATCGCTTCACCATCGGCTTCCCAAACGCGGGCCAATTCCGGATCGTCAGGAACAGGAGTATAATATGCGGCGAAGCGTGGGTCTTTGCGATTGATCGCGCCGACCGCGCCTTGGGACCAGACAAATTCCGCCCGGTCGTCCGACGACACCAGTCCGGTGACTTGCAGGCCCGTGCGGATGCTGCTTTTTAGCGCATCAAGCCCAG
This sequence comes from Parasphingorhabdus sp., assembly GCA_041740435.1. Lineage (GTDB taxonomy): Bacteria > Pseudomonadota > Alphaproteobacteria > Sphingomonadales > Sphingomonadaceae > Parasphingorhabdus. The sequence continues at coordinate 1,165 of JBGSLY010000532.1, read as the reverse complement.
TGCCGGTCGCTGATCCCTCGACGAATAGCGTTTTGCCCGCTTCAATCTGCAAGGTGGTGAAAAGGCACCTAACGACGGTCCCTAGATTGAGGATATAGCTGCCCGCTTGCTCCAGCGTCAGATCGCCGGGGGTTTTATGCAGCTGCGGTCCTTGCACGTTCAGGAACTGGGCATGGCTGCCAGTTTCGGTTTCATAGCCCTGGATCGCAAATCCGGCGTACATCGGATCATTGCCCGCATTCGGTGACAAGAGGTCGCTGGTCCCCGAATAGACCGCGACCAAATCGCCTATGCCGAGGCGTCCCTCTGCCCGCACTTCGCTGCCCAAAGCTGCCACCAACGCAAGGCCGCCGGAGCCGGTAATCTGTACATCCTCTTCATGCGAATCGAATGGCGACACCGGGATGCCAGTGAGCGCCCAGATGTCGTTAAAATTGACTTCGGAGGACAGCATGTAGACCAGCGCCTCATTTGGCGCGGGCGGACGAACGGGTACGATCAACTCGCGCTCATGCAACGCCGGTTCACCAAAACGCGGCGCGCCGGTATCGGGATCGCGAGCGATGCCAAAAGCGATTTGATGTTCCGGGATCGCGGTGACACCGGGAAAAAACGGCGCGCCAACGTCGAGCAGTTCGCCCGCCTCGATCATCGCCGCTTTGCGCGGTTCGTGCTCGGCATCGATCCAGACTCCGTCGCGCCGGACGGGCAGGGGCGGACTTTGCTTGTCCATAAACTGCTGGATGCCGGTTTTGCCGCCTTCGGGATCGATAATCGCTTCGCTGAAACAAGCGGCCTCGGTTGCATAGCCGGCCGCTGTGCCTTGGGTCCAGCCGCTGCGAATGGCGGACAGCGCCCGCTCCCCCGCTTTGCCGCGTCCGGCCCATTGCAATTGCCGCGATACCCGCTGTAAAAAATCGTCCTGAAGCATGGTCTCAAGATCAATGTCGGACGGCTTTTCCCATGCCGCAGTCATGCTCTGACGTTCGGCAAAGGCCTGTCCCAACACGCTGTTTTTTCCGGCTGCAACATAATCCCGGACCAAGGCGTGCGCGCGCGAAAGGACATCATCGGACCCGTGCGTCACATGTTCAATCGCTCCGATTTCAAGCGCCTGATCCGCATCAATCGATCGCCCGCCAAGAATGAGGTCAAGCGCGTCGCG
>JBGSLY010000531.1:0-7011 GCA_041740435.1 Parasphingorhabdus sp. | reverse complement strand
CCCACGACAAGGCGCAAAAGGCCGATCACAATAGACTTGCCAGCGTGACTCCCGCGCTCTTATAGCCGCACGCATGTCCAAAGACCTGTTCGACGCCACGCACAATACCAACACCTCTTCGGGCAATTACAACGCCTCGGCGATCGAGGTGCTGGAAGGGCTGGAGCCGGTGCGCAAGCGTCCGGGCATGTACATTGGCGGGGTCGATGAGCGGGCGCTGCACCATCTCGCCGCCGAAGTGCTCGATAACAGCATGGACGAGGCGGTGGCGGGCCATGCAACCCGGATTGAAGTCGCGCTGGACGGCGAAAACCGGCTGACGATCAGCGACAATGGCCGGGGTATCCCGGTCGATCCGCATCCCAAATTTCCGGACAAATCGGCGCTGGAGGTCATCATGACCACGCTGCATTCGGGCGGCAAGTTTTCCGACAAGGCTTATGCAACATCGGGCGGCCTGCACGGCGTCGGGGTGTCGGTGGTCAACGCGCTGTCGTCCGACACTATCGTCGAGGTGGCGCGCAACAAGCAGCTGTACCGGCAACGCTTTGCCCGCGGGCTGGCGCTTGGTCCCTTGGAAGAAGCCGGTGCCGCCCCCAATCGGCGCGGCACGACGATCAGCTTTGTCCCAGACACCGAGATTTTTGGCGAGGGCAATTTGTTTAAGCCAGCGCGGCTGTTCAAGCTCGCCCGGTCCAAAGCCTATTTGTATGCCGGGGTGGAAATCCGATGGAAATGCGCCGCGGCGCTCTCCGGCGACGATGTGCCGTCCGAAGCGATATTCCAGTTCCCCGGCGGCTTGTCCGACCATTTGCGCGAGCAGCTAAAGGGCCGCGAATGCGTGACGCAGGAGTTTTTCTCCGGCAATCAGGATTTTCCCGACGGCGCGGGACGGGTCGAATGGGCGATCACCTGGCCGCTGTGGAGCGACGGGGCGTATAGCTGGTATTGCAACACCATCCCGACCCCCAATGGCGGCACGCACGAAGCGGGCCTGCGCACGGCGCTCGTCAAGGGGTTGCGCGGCTTTGGCGAGCTGATCGGTAACAAAAGGGCCGCGCAGCTGATCGCCGATGATCTGTTTTCCGGTGCGGAAATGATGCTGTCGGTGTTCATTCGCGAGCCGCAGTTTCAGAGCCAGACAAAGGATCGGCTGACCTCCCCCGAAGCGGCACGCTATGTCGAGAATGCGGTGCGCGACCATTTCGATCATTTCCTGTCCGACAATATGGAGCGCGGCAAGGCGCTGCTCGGCTTTATCATGGAGCGGATGGACGAGCGGCTGAAGCGCAAGGCCGAACGCGAGATCAAGCGCAAAACCGCGACCTCCGCGCGCAAGCTGCGCCTGCCCGGTAAGCTGACCGACTGTTCGGAAAGCGGATCGGGCAACACCGAGCTGTTCATTGTTGAAGGCGACAGCGCGGGCGGCTCGGCCAAACAGGCGCGGAATCGCAAGACTCAGGCGATCTTGCCGATTCGGGGCAAGATTTTGAACGTGGCGTCCGCCAATACCGCCAAGATTATGGCCAATCAGGAAATTGCGGATCTGTTGCTGGCGCTGGGCTGCGGCTCACGCAAGGACTGCAACGCCGACAGTCTGCGCTATGACCGGATTATCATCATGACCGATGCCGATGTCGACGGCGCGCATATCGCAACCTTGCTGATGACCTTTTTCTTTCAGGAAATGCCGGAAATTGTCCGCGCCGGCCATGTCTATCTGGCGCGGCCGCCGCTGTACCGGATCACGGCGGGCAGCGTCAGCCATTATGCCCAAGACGATGCTGCGCGCACGGTGCTGGAAAACACGGTATTCAAGGGAAAAAAGGTTGAAGTCAGCCGCTTCAAGGGATTGGGCGAAATGAATCCCAATCAGCTGCGTGAGACGACGATGGACCCAGCGACCCGTTCGCTGTTTCGCGTAACCCTGCCGCCCGAATATGAGCGGCGGGCGATGGTCAAGGATTTGGTCGACCGTTTGATGGGCAAAAACCCCGAACACCGGTTCAATTTCATCCAGCAAAACGCGGCCAGTCTCGATGAAGCGGTCATTGACGCGTAACTGGCAGACGGCGTTGTGCGCCGTTATGTTGCTCATCAGTGCTGTCGTGCCCGCGACGGCGCGTGCACAAGCCCCGGCGGATCTCTCTGCCGCGCTCACAACACGCGGCGAGGATGTCGTTCGGCTGCTGCGCGGTGACCCGATTGAAGCCGACGTTTTCACCACCAATTTCCTAAATGCGGTTCCGCCAGAACAGTTTCGGGCATTGGTCCGGCAGATCACCGCACAACACGGCCCGCCGGAACAGATTATCTCCCGCCAGCCGTTGGGATCAAACGGAACGTCGCTGCGCATTCGATTTGCCAAAGCCGTGGCCAGCGTGAACATGGAGATTGAGGCCGCCAACCCCCATAAAATCGCCGGACTGGTCATCACCGGCTTCGAGGCTGCTGTAGGCTCGATTAGCGACGTGGTGGCGGCAATCGACGCTTTGCCAGGACGCAACGGATTGCTGGTCATGCGGCTTGATGAGGAAAAAAGGAAACCTATCGCGGCGTTAGACCCCGACGGTCGCTATGCCATCGCGTCGGCGGTCAAGCTCTATATCCTCGCCGAGCTCGATCGGGCGGTGCGGGCCGGAGAGCGCCGCTGGTCCGATGTGGTCACCTTGGGTCCCAAATCGCATCCGTCGGGAATCAGCCAGAACTGGCCGGACAATGCGCCGATGACGCTGCACACGCTCACGACGCTGATGATATCGGTTAGCGATAACAGCGCGACCGATACACTGATTCGGGTAATAGGTCAGAAGCGTCTGGCGGCCATGGTCCGCGCATCAGGCCATAGTCAGCCCGATGATCTGCGACCGATGCTGATGACGCGGCAATCGTCGGCGCTCAAAATGCCCATTGTATCGGATGTGCGCACGCGATTTCTGGCGGCAGGACCGGATGAGCGGACACGGATAGTGTCGGCGGAGGATGCGCGGCTATTGCTCCCTTCGATCGATTTCCAGATTTTGACCGGGCAGCCTAATTTTATCGATCAGATCGGATGGTTTGCCAGCCCCGGCGATATTGTCCGGCTGTTGGCCTATCTCGACCGCGAAGCCGGACCGGAAGCCCGAGCGATCCTTGCGATCAATCCCGGCATCGGACCCGAAGCCCAGCGGAATTGGCCCTATCTAGGATACAAGGGCGGGTCGGAGCCCGGCGTCATGTCGATGAATTTCCTGCTGCGGTCCCAGTCCGGGCAACGCTATGCGATAGCCGCGCACTGGAATAACAGCGCGGCCCCATTGGCGGAGAGTGAATTTGTGGCGTTGGTGACCCGGCTGGTCAATCTGTTGGCGGAGCGCTAACCAAAGCGCCATTGCGGGCCTCGCCAAAAATTTCCCATGAGGCGATGAACATTGCGGCGATGACTGGGCCGACGATCAGGCCGTTGATACCCATAACGCTGAGCCCACCCAGCGTGGAGATCAGTACGACATAATCGGGCATTCGGGTATCCTGTCCCACCAAAATCGGGCGCAGCACGTTGTCCACCATCGAGATCACGAACACCCCGAATAACAGCAGGATCAGGCCAGTCCAGAAGCTGCCGGTTACCAGCAAATAGAGTGCAAAAGGCAGCCAGACCAGACCCGTCCCCACCGCCGGGATCAGCGCGAGCAAGCCCATTACGACCCCCCAAAGCACAGGCGAATGTAGACCTAGAATGGCGAATATCCCGCCGCCCAAAAAGCCCTGAACAATCGCGACCACAATGCTGCCCTTGACCGTGGCGCGGACGACTGTGGTGAATTTCTCGAATAGAGCGGACCGCTGTTCCGGACGCATCGGGACCAGCCGACCTATCCGCCCGGTCAGTTCCCCGCCATCGCGCAGCAGGAAAAAGCTGAGATACAGCATGACACCCATTGCCAACGCGAAATTAAAAGCACGCTGTCCCACACTGACTGCCTGCGACGCGATCAATTGCAACCCGCCGGTCAGGATCGAGCTGAGTTTCTCCTGCAATCCCTGGATATCGGCGCTGATATAGCGATCAATATAGGCCTGCCAGCCAGCGGGAATCGCACTTTCAACATTCGCAATAATTTTGCCGAGGTCGATTTCCTGATTTTGGAGCAGACTGTAGGTTTTGACCGCTTCTTCCACCAGCAGCGAGCCGACAAAAAATACTGGCACAATCACCAGAGCGATCACCATCAAAAGCATGATGGTCGCGACCGTATTCTGCCGATGGGGCATGCGCGCCATCAGCTTTGCCCGCACCGGCCAAAAGGCGATGGTCACCACCAACGCCCATAAAATCGCCCCGAAAAACGGCCATGTTATCCAGGCCATCGCCAGCGATGCCGCCACCACGAAACCCAGCAGCACTCGATCTTCGAATTGGGAAGACTTGGGTGGTGAGGATTGAGGATCGGACACAGCAGTCATAGCTGCTTTCAATACCGAAGGGTCTGACTCTTGTCTTGCCCTTTTTAAACCGCGCTACTGATGGAAAAAATCATAGACCTTTTGCGCCACCGCCGCGCTGACGCCGGGGGCAGCCCTCAGGTCGGTCAGGCTGGCGTTGCGCACCGCCTTGGCTGTGCCAAAGTGCAGCAACAGAGCGCGTTTGCGGGCCGGGCCAATGCCGGGCACCTCGTCCAACGGACCCACCCCAATGGCAGCGCTGCGCTTCTTGCGGTGCGCGCCAATGGCAAAACGATGCGCTTCGTCGCGAAGGCGTTGCAGATAGAATAGGACGGGCGAATTGACCGGTAGGTTCAGTTCGCGGCCATTGGGCAGGTGGAATGTCTCCCGGCCCGCGTTGCGATCCGGCCCCTTGGACACACCGATCAGCACCAGATCCTCTACGCCAATGTCCGCCAGAGCCCCGCGCACCGTGCTCATCTGCCCTTTACCACCGTCGATCAGGACAAGATCGGGCCATTCGCCGGAGCTACGATCCGGATCCTCCGCCTGCGCCCGGCCAAAGCGGCGCTCCATAACTTCGCGCATCATCGCAAAATCGTCGCCAGGCGCGGTTTCGGCGCGTTTGATATTGAATTTGCGATAAGCACTCTTCCGGAACCCCTCCGGCCCCGCCACCACCATCGCGCCTAGCGCATGGCTGCCCTGAATATGGCTGTTGTCATAGATCTCGATCCGGTCGGGAACGCCGTCGAGATCGAACAATTCAGCCATTTCACGAAGAATTTTAGCCTGGGTTGAACTTTCGGCCAGGCGCCGATCGAGCGCCTCCTGCGCATTACGGCCGGCTTGTTCGATCAGCCGCACCCTGTCGCCCCGCACCGGCTTGCTGATCGCGATTTTGGACGGCGTGTTGCTCCCCAAAGCTTCGGCGAGCAGCACTGCCTCTGGCAGCTCCCGATCGAGCAGGATCAGGCGCGGCGCGGGCATAGTTTCGTAAAACTGGACCAGAAAGCTGGTCAGCACCTCGTCTTCAGGCACATCGCCGACATGGGCCGGAAAAAAACTGCGGTGCCCCCAATTCTGGCCTCCGCGAATAAAAAACGCCTGAATGCACGCTGTCGATCCGTTGCTGGCCAATGCGAATATGTCGGCATCGGGCAAGGAAGTCGCATTGATCGCCTGTGACCCTTGAATGAAGGTCAGCGCCTTTAAACGGTCGCGGTACACGGCGGCCATTTCGAAATCCATCGCGTCCGATGCGGCCTGCATCGTTCCCGCCAGCTTGGTCTGCACCACTGATGATTTGCCCGACAGGAAATCACGGGCGTCCTCAACCAGTTCGGCATAGTCGGTCTTGGCAATCCGTTCGACACAGGGGGCCGAGCAGCGTTTGATCTGGTAGAGCAAACAGGGCCGCGAGCGGTTGTTAAAGAAACTGTCGCTGCAACTGCGGAGCAAGAACAGTTTTTGCAGTGCGTTCAGCGTCTGGTTAACCGAACCGGCGCTGGCGAATGGGCCGAAATATTTGCCTTTGATCTTCTGTGCGCCGCGATGCTTCTGGATGCGCGGAAAATCGTGATCTTCGCGCAGCAGGATGAAGGGGAAGCTCTTGTCGTCGCGCAGCAGCACGTTGTATGCGGGGCGAAAGCGCTTGATTAACTGCGCCTCCAGCAACAGGGCTTCTGCTTCGCTGCCAGTCGTGACAATCGTCATCGCCCGTGTTTGCGCGACCATACGGAGCAATCGCTGCGGCAGCCGGTTCATCTGGACATAGGCCCCGACCCGGTGTTTCAGCGAGCGCGCTTTACCAACATAGAGCACATCGCCGCGCGCATCTTCCATCCGGTAGACCCCCGGACGGTTAGGCAAAGTCGCCAGTACCTCACGGATCGCCGCCATTCCGGTCTCCAAGTCGGGCGCACCGCTGCCGCGCACGGCATAGGTGGCCTTATCTTCGTTGAAGCGATTGGGCGCGTTGGGGCCAGAGTGTGCGTCGCTGCTCATGGCTTGCCAATAGAAAACCCGGCGGGATTATGCCAGCGGGTTGCTGTTTCCATGGGGCGATAGGTTCCCGCCTTCGCGGGAACACGGGCGTTTTGGTTAAAGAAGCTTAAACCCAACTTGTGCTCCTGCGCAGGCAGGAGCCTTTGTCCGGCAGTTGAGTCGAATGCAAAGGATATTTGTATCCCGATCTACGACTCGAAAACATGTTCCCGCCTGCGCCGGAACACAGTCAAAATCTAGTTTATCGACGACCCCAGACCGGCAATTGCCTGATCGACCAGTGCCTTGTCGGCGGCGGCATCGTGCTTTTGTGCGATCAGGCTTTCGGCGGCCATCGCTGCGGCACTGGCGGCCTTCGCACGTATTTGTGCGATGGCGGCACGCTCGGCGGCGGCGATTTTCTCTTCGGCCATTTTGTTGCGGCGGATGATCAGCGCCTTGGTGTCTTCTTCTGCCTTGCTGACCAAGCTATCGGCTTCTCGGCGAGCGTTGTTCAGCAAAGTTTCCGCTTCGGTTTCCGCACCTTTGATCTTGGCGGCGTATTCACTGCGCAAGGTTTCCGCTTCTTGGCGCAAA
>JBGSLY010000530.1:0-3422 GCA_041740435.1 Parasphingorhabdus sp. | reverse complement strand
ACACCGCCGCTTTCAACGTGGCGGGCATAGAAATTGAAAACAGCTATGATGCGGAGGTCACCGAGAATCTGGTCACCGACAACACCGGCGGCATATTGGTGTTCGATCTGCCCAACCTGCCGCAAATGGGCGGGCATAATGTGCTGGTGGCGCGCAATGCGGTGATCAAAAACAACACCGCCAATTTCGCGCCGAAAGGCAATATTGTTGCGGGCGTCCCGGCGGGTACCGGGGTGATGGTGATGGCCAATGAAAATGTCATCGTGCGCGACAATGCGCTGATCGACAACAAATCCAGCAATGTGATGATCGTCGCCTATACCCAGAAATTCGATGACCCCAAATATAACCCGCTGCCGCGCAAGGTGCTGGTGGAAAGCAACATTCATGGCCGCGCCGGATTTGCGCCCAATTTTCCTGGTGGCGATATGATGGCGGCGGCAATGGGCGGTTCCTTGCCGCCGATCATCACCGACGTACTGGGGACCGAGATCAACATTGTCGACAAGGTCGGCATCTTCTCGCTGGGCCTCAAGGATCAGATGCAGGACCGGGCGACCGCGACGCCGTCGCTGGCCAAGCCCGATGATGCGGCGCGTATTGCGGCGCTCAAACCGATAGTGCTGCCCGTGTCGATGGCTGCTGCGGCGCGCTGATGCGAGCGTTTTTGCTGATCCTACTCGTCTGCCTTAGCGGATGGGCGGTGCAGGCGGGTGAAGCGGGGCAAGGACCCGCAGACGCGGTCGTTGTCAGCACCGGACTGCCCACAACCCTGTCCGGTTTCGGCTTTTTCGCCGATGCCGCTGGCACGGTCCCTGCCAAAGGGGTTATTCTTTATCGGCTCAACAGCCCGCTATTCTCCGACTATGCGGAGAAATACCGCTTTATCTACATTCCGCAGGGTATGAGCGCAACTGCACATGGCGATGGCCTGATCGACTTTCCGGTCGGATCGGCATTGATTAAGAGTTTTGGTTATGAGCAAGACGGTAAGACCAGGCTACTGGAAACCCGGGTCCTACTGCACCGCGCCGATGGCTGGCTGGCGCTGCCCTATGTCTGGAATGAAGCGCAAACCGAAGCGGTATTGAAGGTCGCTGGCACGCGCATTGCGGTCGATTTTACCGATCCCTCGGGCCAGAACCGGTCGATCAGCTATGCGGTGCCGAACAAGAACCAGTGTAAGGAGTGTCATGCCCTGTCTGGTGCGGTGACGCCGATAGGTCCTAAGCTGCGTAATCTTGATCCTGTCGCCATCGCGGCCCTGACAGCAGCGGGGCAGTTGCGGGGCGATTTGAAGGTCACATCGGCCATGCCCGATTTTGAGGACAGCAGTGCCCCGCTCAATTCCCGCGCCCGTGCCTATCTCGACGTCAATTGCGCCCATTGCCATAATCGGCGGGGGTCGGCGTCGAACAGCGGGCTGTATCTCGATTGGGACGAGAAGGCACTGGTCCATCTGGGCATCGGCAAACGTCCGGTCGCGGCGGGTCGAGGCAGCGGCAATCTGGAATTCGCCATCGCCCCCGGTGAACCTGACAAGTCGATCACGCTCTATCGGATGAAAAGCCTCGATCCCGGCATTGCGATGCCCGAAGTGGGGCGCGGCATGGTGCATGACGAAGGGGTGAAGTTGTTGAGCGACTGGATTGTGGCGATGGAAGCATCATAGCACAATGTGTTCCCGCGAAGGCCGGAACCTATAAACATCGCGGGAAAAGGTTGCTCGTCAGAGCCGCAAAAATGGCGCAATCGCGGTATAAAACTGGATTTCAAAACAATCACGCCGGATGTAGTCAAAACTCAAACGGCCGGCGTAAAGGCGACCCATTCCATAAAATCTTTGATCCGTTGTAAAGACGCTTCCTGTTTAGGGTTGATCGGCTCTTTCACTTCGATAAGGAATTTTTCCTTATCCCGAATTACGTCACCGAACCTGTGATAAAAAAGATCAAGCAATTCCTGTTTATCGTAAAGTTGCAAAATCTCACGACTCGGCGCGGTACCATATTCCTCCACCAGCAACGACATATAGGCGGATAACACATTGCGAGTCAGCTGATTCAAGAGCCCAGGAAAACGTGTGGTTAGTGTGTGCTGTGCTTCCACATCGAGCTGCTCAAAATCAGCCTCAGCAAAAAATTTCGCTACAATATCCGCGACGCTTTCCAGCCGCTGCACGGAGGCACCAAAACACGCCGTCAAAACCCTAGGGGAATCCTGATACAGCGAATGTGGATCAATCACGCTGTCGAGGAAAAAACCCTGATTCCTGACGGCACCTTGGGCAAAAATGAAGGAATCCTGCCCCAGAAAATCATCGATTAAAGCTTGCGGGGTGAGCGTCCGGTTACCGCTGTTCCAGGGTACACCGTAAATTTCTCTAAATGCTCCAAACAGCCGATCAGCCCCAATGATCAATTGCTCAGATTCTGCGACCGCCGCTTTCAATTTCGAACGATCAAGAGCGCCATAAACTTGCAACGGGTTAGGCGGCGCTGGAGCCTTCGATTTTGATACTGACTTTACAACCGCCACCGGACTTTTTGGTTTAACGGTTGCTGAAGCAGGTAATTGATCTGCTACCGTAGAACTTTTTGCGGATAATTCTTGAGAGGGTTTGGGTGGTCGGGTAGTTTTCTTGGTTGAGGGAGGAACGGTTATCTGTTCAATCTGCACTCTTCTGGAATAAGTATGCCCTTTAACCAGTTCCTTTGTCGTGAACAGATAAACGGAATGTTGATAGCTTATCAGCCGACTGGCGATATGGGAAAAATCCGAATCGTTAGTCACCAGAACAAATGTTGTATCGTGAACATCTCAACCATTTTCGATGGCATCAACTGCGATACGAATGTCAACGCTATTTTTCCCTGTTACACAATAGACACCTAAAAGTTCGATGCCAGCGTCTTCAAATAATCCCAACTTTTCTCCGGAAAACGAGGATCGCTGATCTTCAGAAACATAAAAATACTTTTTTGTACGGGCAATTCCCAATTCTCTTAACTTTTCTATGATCGGGCCAACCGCCCCGGTACCGACATTCTGTCCATCGATGTAAACATATCCCGGCATAGGCTCTCTCGATAAAAGGTAATACTATTCTTTGCTATAGGTATAAGCTTATGCAACGATCTTCAATGAAAATCAGGCTGTGGAAAATCTACTTCGTCTCCGCCAACCAAAACACCAACAAATTATGCGCAATCGCAAAGGGCGGCGGCGCGATGAATGGGGCGTCGGGGTCGCCGTCCATGGCCGCAACCACTTCGGCGCGGGTGAACCAGCGCGCTTCTTCCAGTTCCTCGGTATCGATGGTCAAGGTCGGGTCGTCGGTGATGCTGGTGCAACCGATCATCAGCGAGGACGGGAAAGGCCAAGGCTGGCTGGCGATATAGCGGACCGAATGAACACGGATG
>JBGSLY010000529.1:0-4299 GCA_041740435.1 Parasphingorhabdus sp. | reverse complement strand
TCCGGCATAACAAGCGGATATTTTAGAGTCACAACCGTGCCAATGCCTGATGTGGAATCGATCTCTACAGTTCCGCCCAGTTGATGCGCAAACGCCTCAATCAATTGTCCGCCCATCAATTTTGCGCCGCGTTTGGCATCGAACCCGTTGCCATTGTCAGAGATCGACAAAGTTGCTTGGCCATCCACAGCCTTGAAATCGACAATGATCTTGCCGTCTTGACCGTCGGAAAAGCCGTGTCGAAAAGCGTATGTCACCGCCTCCACCGCGAGCAAGGTGAGCGGCACGGCGTTATTCACCGGTACGTCTTGAAGTGCCGCGTTGCATACCAAATGCACATTTTTCTGCTTCGGATGAAGGGATCGAAGCTGAACACAAATGGCGTTAAGCAGATTGGTGATATTCACATTTCCGTGATCACTATCATGGCTATCCTCATATAAAAGACGATGGATTTGGGCGAGGCCGCCAATCCGGGCACGGGTTTGATTGAGGGCTTCCCGAGCAGCAGGATCACTGATTTTGCTGGCTTGCAAGCTCAGCAGACTGCTCACAATTTGCAGATTGTTTTTCACTCGATGATGAATTTCGTGCGTCAAATTCGTTTTGGCTAACAGAGCGGCTTTCAATGCATCATCGCGTGTTTCGATAGCACGAGCCATGCTGTGCAGTTCTTCGCTGAGTTGCTTCAGCTCTCGGGGAGCACGTTCAAACTTGATCTCTTGTCCGGCGAATTGGCCTCGTGCGAACTGCGCCGCCAATTCTCGCAGAAATTCAAGCCATCGCAGCACTAGGCGGGTGGTGCCGAACCAAATAGCAAAGCACGCCAGAAAAAGCGCCGCAATCGGCAGAAGCAGGCTGATCCGCGCCTGATTTACGGAAGTGGCCATTAGTCTGTCTGTCGGTTCAGCATAGACGACGAAAAGCTCCCGGCCATATAGCGGAGCGGAGGCATACATCCATGCGACCTGATCTGTGGCGACCGCTTCGGCAGCTTTGCCGACACTGTTTGTGATATCAAATTTAGGGAGACGCCGTCGCTCGCCGGTCAATACCACCTTTCCCCGTTTGTCGACGATCGCGATTATCGCGTCACTTGTCAGTTCGGCATCTTCCAACGAATTTTCGAGCCAGGAGGCATCGATGGCGACGGTAACTGCACCATCATTTGCGCCATTGATATCCCTGAGGGGCTGCATTCCAATTAGGATACGCCGCTTGGCAATTTGTCCGAAAGTTGGCGCGCTAACGGTGAAGGAAGCCTCCTGTATACCCTCTTGCCACCATCGTTCGCTTGCAAAGTTGATGGGGGAGCCAAAAGGTAATACCGAACACAAAAGGCGGCCGGATGCGTCGGATCTTGCCAGGTTCAGCAGTGCCGGACTATTCCCCAATGAAGCCTTCAGCTCGTCCTTGCATTCAGATCCCCCTGCCCGCACGGCATCATTATCACGCAAAGTCAGCAGGATCTGCTTGCCGATGATGAGAGGATCCCGCTCCCGCGCTGCGGTTGCAAGTGCGCTGGTCACCAAACCGTTTTCGATCAATGTGCGGGAATATCGCAATGCCGAAAGCGCCTGCACCACGCTGAGAGTGCCAATGGGCAATAGGGCTGCAACAACGATTAAGACCAAGCCATTGCGCAAAGTTACCGGTCGCATCGGATGAATTTCCCCTCTCGATTTTGAACCGGGCTAACGGGCGGCAATAACCCTTTTCGTCTCAGGCGGTTCGCGCAGCACCTCGCGGAAAGTGCTGGCTGCTTCCTGCCCTTTTCCCTGTTCAGAATGTTGGGGCAAAGAGTCAAAAAGCTCATCGCCGCTAGGTCCATCGATCAATGCCGCAAGAGCATTCCTGCCGCGCGCAAGCCGGCTTTTCACAGTGCCTATAGCGCAACCAAGAACCTCGGCTGCGTCTTCATATGTCAGGCCATTGGCACCGATTAGCAGCAAAACCTCCCGCTGCTCCACAGGCAATTTCTGCAAAGCTTTGGCCACATCCTCTATATTGATGCCATTTTGCTGGGCCGGTGCGACGACCAACACGCGCTCGGCGACCTCTGGATCGAGTGAAGTCGTCCGGGCGTTCTTTCTAACTGTCGTGTAAAACTGGTTGCGCATGATCATGAACATCCAAGCGCGAAAATTCGACCCTTGCGTATAGCTTGATCGTGCCGCCCAGGCTCTCAAGACCGTGTCCTGCGCCAGATCATCCGCCATATCCCGCCTGCCACAAAGTCCGCGTGAAAACGCACGGAGTGACGGTAGCAAGGCTACCAATTGGTCCCGAAAAATTGTGTCAGGATCAATGATTTCAGCCGCGTCCATCAATTTGCTGCTTTATTGGCGGCGATGCTGGTATCGATCTCGTCTAGCAAACGGAGAAATTCCTCGGGCAGCGCTTCGCTGGCAACCGCATCATGCAACTGTCGAAGCGCGGCAGCAATCGGATCGGTGCCGATATCGTCATCCCGCCCCGATGAATTATTGCCATTGGTCATCGCTAATTGCTCCGCTGCCGCATTGTCAGTCTTCGGACCGGAGCTTGTGGGCGTTATATTCAAGCTTGTCACCGAGTTCCTATCTTTGCCTAAGCCGGGATAACGGTTGCCATCCACGCATAGATAAGCCTCTCCGACGAAAAAAGTTCCGGGTCGGGGAACAAAAATCTCTGGCCGCAGTTAATTACGTTCCCAAAGAGGTGCGCACATGTCATTAAAACTCACAGTTTCGGCTGAGCTTCCCTATCTGCGCCGCTATGCGCGCGCACTCACCGGGTCTCAACATTCGGGCGATGCAGCAGTGCACCATATGTTGGCGGCAATCGCTGAAACACCGGCTAATTTCGATTCCGATTCCCTGACGCGAGTCGATATTTACCGGATCTTCCACGTTGAGGGGCAATCCGGGTTAAGGAAATCCACTGGCCAAGCGCCTATCGGGGACAGTGTAATTGGCGCTTTGCCGTTTCCGAGCCGGGAAGCGCTCTTGCTCACCGCTGTTGAAGGATTTAGCGAGGAAGAAGCTGCTGAAATACTGGGTTGCAGCTGTGCAGAGATCGCCTCCCAAGTGGCAAGCGCTCGGCAATCGATAACTGAGAGCCTAAAATCCAAGGTTCTTATCATCGAAGACGAGGCGATCATCGCCATGCACATTCGTTCGATCGTCGAGCAGCTAGGTCACAGTGTCACAGCGGTCGCCCGCACTAGGACTGAAGCAGTCGCTCTCACCGAACAAACCCAGCCGCAGCTTGTCCTTGCTGATATTAGCTTGGCCGATGGATCGAGCGGCATCGATGCCGTCAATGATATTTTGAGTGCGATCAACGTTCCCGTTATGTTCATCACCGCGTTTCCAGATCGCCTGCTAACCGGAGAGCGGCCAGAGCCAACCTATCTGATAACAAAGCCGTTTGAGCCAGAAACCGTCATCGCGACGATCGGTCAAGCCTTGCTTGTGCACCGCGAAAAAATGGCAGCAACGGAGCCCGCCAAACGGGTGTTGGATGATGCAACGCCCGATCCGCGACGTCATTTTGATACGCCCGGAGCATTGCTTGCTGACCCCCTTCTGTCTGATGACCAGAAGCATGACCTGCTGACCGAATGGGGATCCGAAATTGACGGTCGACTTCAGGCCGAATCAGAAGGAATGAGTGCTTCTCATCCCATCAGCGCCGCACGCGAAGCGCGCTTGGCTGTGGAAGCGGGCAAAGTTAACGACGCCCTCAAGGAAGTTCCTACAAAATTGCCTTAGGCACTATGCGATCTGAGGCTGCAAAATAATAAATTCATCGGTCTCTCGTAACATCTCACGCCTTAACGGGTTATCGCCTTGTACAATCTAAAAGGAGCTTAATCATGACCGAGCAAACTACCGCACATACAGAAACATCGACGCTCATTGCCTCCAATAAGGTAGAAGGAACCGCAGTTTTCAATGAAGATGGCGATAAATTAGGTAAAATCTCAAATTTCATGGTCAACAAGCAAAGCGGCCAAGTGGAATATGCAGTCATGTCATTTGGCGGATTTTTAGGCATGGGGGAAGATCACTATCCCCTACCTTGGAAAATGCTGAATTATGTTGTTTCGCAAGAAGGTTATGTCGTCGATATAGACAAAGACATGCTTGATAAGGCCCCCCGTCATCAGGGCGGCGTTTATCCCAACTATGACACCGAATATGGCAGCTCGGTCAGTCGCTACTACGACCAGGCGCGTTAAGAAATTGGATTTTTTTCCAACATCCCCTCCTCAGACTGCGCTCCGGCTTCACCCCCCACTATCCCCCCGGCCGG
>JBGSLY010000528.1:0-1968 GCA_041740435.1 Parasphingorhabdus sp. | reverse complement strand
GGCGCGGGTTCGGCGGGCTGGGCGCGGGGGCTGGGCGCATAAGTGGCTATCGCCTCGATCAGCTCCTCGACGCCGAATTGTTTGAGCGCGCTGCCGAAATAGACCGGGGTCAGGTCGCCGTTCTGATAGGCCTCCAGATCGAACGGCGCATAACCGCCGCGCGCCAGTTCGCCCTCTTCGGTCAGCCGCGCCAGACCATCGGCGGACAAGGCTTCGGCCAGCTGTGGGTCGTCGGTGCCGGTGACGGCCAGGGTGTTGCCGGTGAAATTCTTGCTTGGTCCCTCCGGCCTGTGCAGCTGGTGGCGTTCAAAATCATAGACCCCTTCAAACTGCCCGCCCATGCCGACCGGCCAGCTCATCGGCGAGACGTCAAGAGCGAGCTTGTCGGCAACCTCATCGAGCAGCTCGAACGGATCGCGACCTTCGCGGTCGATTTTGTTGACAAAAGTGATGATCGGCACCGAACGCAGGCGGCAGACTTCGAACAGCTTCAGCGTCTGGCTCTCGATCCCCGACGCGGCATCGATGACCATGATTGCGCTATCGACGGCGGTCAGGGTGCGATAGGTATCCTCCGAAAAATCCTCATGCCCCGGTGTGTCGAGCAGGTTGAAAGTAATCCCGCCGCGCTCAAAGGTCATTACGCTGGAGGTCACAGAAATCCCGCGCTGCTGCTCGATCTTCATCCAGTCGGAGCGTGCCCGCCGGTTGTCACCGCGCGCCTTGACCTCGCCAGCAAGGTGGATCGCGCCGCCCTTCAGCAACAGCTTTTCCGTCAGCGTGGTCTTGCCCGCATCGGGGTGGGAGATGATCGCAAATGTGCGGCGCGGGTTGGTCATGGTCTGCTTTCGGCTTGCTTGTAAGTGATCAATTATTGGAATCTGAAGGTTTTGGAAAAATCCGTTCGCATCGAGCGTAGTCGAGATGCCTTTCAGCTGCACACTGTAACAACATGTCTCGACTTCGCTCGACACGAACGGAGCATTTGAGGCAGTCTGAAAGATTGCAGGCTACCCCCGCAATTCCGCCCCCAATTTTGCTGCCGCTGCCACCACCTTGTCGGACAGCGCCTTCAAATCCGCCTCGGTCAGGCTGGCCATTGTGGGTTGCAGGGTCACTTCGATGGCGAGCGATTTCTTCCCTTCACCCAATGCCGCACCATTGAACACATCAAAAATCCGGGCCGAAACAATCAACGCCTTGTCCGCGCCCTTGACTGCACGCAGCAGGTCGCCAGCGGCTAAGGCGTTATCGACGACAAAGGCAAAATCGCGCAGCACCGGTTGCAACGTGGGTGGGGTGAAGGCGTCGCGCATATGGCCCGATTTGCCTTTGACCGGGATCGCGTCGAGGAAAACCTCCCCCGCGACCCATGCGCCTTTCAGGCCAAAGGCCTTGGTGATGGTCGGATGCAGGACACCAAAAGCGGCCAGTGTATTTTTTGGCCCCAGTCGCAGCGTTGCGGACTGACCGGGGTGATAGTGATTCCCCGCGTCTCCAAAATCCATCAGCTTGGCGACGGGTGCACCCGCAGCTTCGAGCAACACCGCCGCTGCCGCTTTGGCATCATAGGCGTCGAACCGGCTAGCTCCGCCGGTTTGCCAGCCGCGCTGGATTTTATCGCCGCCCATGACAAAGCCGATGGTTGGATGTTCGACATTGCCGATATAGCGGCGACCAAGCTCGAAAAGCCGGATGCTCGTTGCGCCGCGATCAGCGTTACGCTGCGCCGCGCCCAGCAGACCGGGCAGCAGCGAAGGACGCATGACCTTCAGCTCTTCCGAAATCGGATTGGCCAAGGACCAGTCACCGCCGCCAAAATGCGCCGCATCCTTTTCGGAGAGGAAACTCCACGTCACCACTTCGTTAAGCCCATGCGCCGCCGCCGCGCGCCGGGCGCGGCGTTCGATCAATTGCGCGGGTGAAGCGGTTGGTTTGGCGACCCCCGGAGCGCGGGGCAGGGGGGTG
>JBGSLY010000527.1:0-6337 GCA_041740435.1 Parasphingorhabdus sp. | reverse complement strand
GAAATGAAGTCGATCAGCGGGATTCCGGTATAGGATTGGTTGTATTTTCCCCCTTCCTCGCGATTTGTGGGGAGGGGGGGTAGTCACAGGTAATATCCGTGCTAGATTTGTAATGCCCAAGAGTTGAGCCAGTGTCATACGCGGCTTACGACCATATTGCGGTCGAACAAGAGCAATTTCTGAAGGCTTGAAAGCGGACGTTCAACATCCGACTCTGGCGGCAACAACGCTCCCCATTTCCGCCACTGTGATGCGCACGATTTATGTCGGCTTTCGCATCATTCTAAAGGGCGCATCATAGTCGGAAGTGGGTGGTGATCTGCCATTGTAATGCGACTTAATGCCCGATAAAATCGACTATGGCAAAAATAGATCAAGGCCTATTGGCAATCGGGATTGTTCTGAGCATTATTGGCTTATTTGTCTTGTTTGATGTCTTTTCAGCGATTGCCGCCGACGTGTGTGTTGAGGGCTTCGCTAATGCGGATTGCTACCCGTGGGGAGCTGAAGGTCCTGCTTCGGGTGCTTGGCTATACCAAAGCAAGAGCCTGTATATCTCTACCGGACTGGCCATTGCAATCTTACCCATTTTGTCAACTGCTTCGATCGCTTTCAACGGCTTCCGATGTCTACAACTGACAAACCGTCATCGCATATTGGCAGGCACAGCAAATTTGATAACGTTGATCTTAGTCCTAGCCTGACATCAATGTCCGCTTTATTGTCGTTCACTGCTCGGCCGGTTCGGCGAATTTTGGGTGGGTAGCGGACGTCAGCCGATTAGCTTAACGCCCGAGCGTTCTTGAGTACATAGGGCTGACAAACGGTGAGGCAGATCAACTCTTTGCTACAAGCGCTTTTCTCTAAAATTCCGTTAACACGCACAAGGCTGCCGTGGGCGGCTTCGAGGAGCGGAGCAACCGCGACACAATGTTTAGGAGCGTCGCGATACTCTCGTTTGCCGAAGTAAATCCCCGTAGCCTCGTGTTGTTTCGACCAGAAACCAACCAGGGTCACCTCCCGACCGACCAATCCCTCAAGCTCCGCAGAATTAGAAATAACATTTGGGATTGGCAGAGTGACGCAACTCGTAACGAATGCGAAAAGAAGCGCGGTTGATAATCGTTTCATCTCGCAATCATAGCGCGTTGACCTGCGTCCGCAATGAGGTCGCTTGCTGAATGGCAGGATATCGATACGATTGCGAAAAATCTGCCTTTCAGGTTCCGATAATATTGCGGACATTTGTCACCTCAGCAACCTTTGGGTTGTTCGAAACGAACACGTAAGCGATTGGGGCGAGGTTCCACCGACTCCCAGTCGTCTGGGTTCGATAAGTGATCGAAGCGGCCACAGGGCAAGCCGATAAGTAGCGTTGTTTCGTTCAACCAACGGATGGGTGGGACAAAGTCACTGTCTTTCGTCTGGTAGACGGTCCATCGACGTTCCGTCGGTGTTCCCAAGTGAATGCGCGTTGTCCAGACAGTTCCCAGTCCACCCCGTCTCACCTCGACCTCGGCAAGAGCCGAACGATCCGGCGAGTAGGCCCGGCCGACAACATCGGTCACAAAGAGGGGGGTGAACAGCAGTCGTAAAATCGGACCACCGATGAGCCAAAGGAGACCGATTACCGCTAGCACCCAAACTGTAACCTTCCAAGTCGCTATCAGGACCTGATTGGATTTCATTTTCGACAAGTAGCTCATGCCTTGCGGATATAGCTCATCTGTTTCGCAAGACATGAGTAAATAATGAGCATTCGCTGAGAAGCCACCCAATGTCCGCTCCCCACCCAGCAAACGACATTTAGGTTTGGATAGAAGACGACCGAAAGCAGCCATAGCAGCTGGCAAACCCATCATTCGCTTGACCCCCTTTCCCGCTTTTTATGATAAAGAACATAACATGATGATAAACGCCATCATGCGGTGCCGCCACCCGATGCGAATTTGGATAATCCTTTGTTAAAAGTCACGGGGTATAAATTTCTGTCGTGTCTTAACTAGGGAGCATCCATGCTGCAGAAGCTTGGTTTTATAAGCCTTTTGGCCATCGGATTGGTGCTGGTGTTTCCGTCCGGTGATCCTCATGATGTTGCCAAACTGGCCACCGATGCGGTGCCTGCTCTCGCGCCTTCGGAAGATGAAGTTACGAATGCCGAAGGCGAAACAGCGGTAAAATCTCCGACAAAAGCTCCCGCGCCCGAAGCGGACGAGGTCGAGAGTTTTGTCATGGGTTCGCCGGTTGTGTACAGCGAAGATGACGATGGCGAGGAGGACATTGACCGTCAGGCTCCGTCAACGGCACCTGCGCCTTCCAAACCGGGCTTTGCTAAGCCCAAGAGCGGCGGGAAAGGCAAATACCGGCCAGCTCCCAAAAACACCCGCCAACCGCCGGAAATGGTATAGAATTTATCGACAGCGTTTGAGCGTGTAGCGCTCTGGCTCCACCGTCAGCACCAGCACGTCACTATCCTGCCAAAGATAAGGCCCATCGAGACGAAATTTCTCTCCCGTTTCCCCGGTGAACTCGTCAGGAAGCAGATCGACGAGATTGAGCGACAGACGGTCCGCCTCGAAGCTCCAGGTGCCCGACAGGTTTTCGGAAGCAAAACTGCCATCGGAATTCAAAGACCAATTTGTGGCATTGCCGCATGTGTCGTCACCCAGCGCCCATGTGCCGACAAAGGGACTGTCACCCTCCCCGGCCTCTCCGGTTGCCGCAATCAGTAGCAGTATCGATAACAAGCCAAAAATACGCATGGCGGCTGTCCTTATTTCTTCATGATGTCGAGCGCGGCAGCGGTGAGTGCTTCCGCGCCGGTGGCAATGACCTTTTCCGCATCGGGGGCCCAATAGGGGCTGTGCAGCGAGGGCAGTTCGGTGCCATTCTTTTTCGCGGCGTCAAACTGTGCTTGCGGCACGCCGCCAACCCAGAAAATCAGGCTTTCGACGCTTCGGTCTTCGCGGTGAAAGCGGCTGAAATCCTCGCCGCCCATCACCGGCTTGGTTGCGATCACCCGTTCCGGCCCAAATCGCCGGGTGAACAATGTCGCCACCCGCTGAGTCAGCGCGGGGGTGTTATAGGTGGCGGGGGTAAATTCGTCGCGGCGGATCGTCACTTTGGGCATCCGGTCTTCGGGCATGCCCGCCGCAATCGCCTCTCCCTTCGCAATTCGCTCGATGCCGGTCAGCAGCTTGTCGCGCGATTCGTCGGTAAAGCTGCGGATGGTCAGCAGCAGCCTGGCCCGGTCGGGGATGATGTTGTGCTTGGTTCCGGCCTGAAAGCTGCCCACCGTCACCACGGCGGATTCAAGCGGATCGGTTTCGCGGCTGACCAGCGTTTGCAGCGCACCAACAATGCGCGCGGCGAGCACGATGGGATCGCGGGTGGTGTGCGGATAGGCCCCGTGGCCGCCCACGCCCATCACCTCGATATCGACGCTATCGACATTGGCGAGCGCATAGCCAGAGGTATAGCCGATGCTGCCCGCCGGCGCGCCCGCCGCGTCATGAAAGGCGAGCACATAGTCGGGCTTGGGAAAGCGGGTATACAGCCCGTCGGCCAGCATATCGCGCGCGCCGGTGCCAATTTCTTCCGCCGGTTGCAGGATCATGATCAAGGTGCCCGACCAATCGGCCTTGCGCGCGACAAGCTGGCGTGCGGTACCAACCCAGCCGGTCATATGCGTGTCGTGACCGCAGGCGTGCATGACGCCGGTGTCATTGCCCTCGCGCGTTTTAGCAATCACTTTGGAGGCGAAGGGTAGTCCGGTCTGCTCGATCAGCGGCAGGCCGTCCATATCGGCCCGGATCATCACCACCGGGCCGGGGCCATTTTTCATGATAGCGACCACCCCGGTCCCGCCCACTTTTTCGGTGACGGTAAAACCCAGCCTTTTTGCCTCGGCGGCGAGCTTTGCGGCGGTACGGACCTCTTCGTTGCTGAGTTCCGGATTGGCATGCAGATCGCGGTAGATCGTCATCAGCGAGGGCAGGTCGCTAGCAATCGCGCTGCGCAGCGGGTCATTGGCGCTATCCGCCTGCGCGGGTGCGGCAGCCAAGAGCAAGGCGGCAAAAAAGACAGTTCGGTGCATGAATGTTTCCCTGTTAAGTCCAAGCAAGCCTAGCGCGCTTTTATGCCGTGACCAAGCCTATACAGAGGCTGAATGAACCTCTTGTCGCAATGGGCACGGGGATTGGTAGTTGCAATCTCACGATTTCTGTCCATCATTGCCGGGCCAAAAGTAGCAGGAGTGTAGCCATGCGTCTCGACGATCTCGATCCCAGCAAGAATGTCCGCGATCAGGGGGCTGGAGGCGGCGGATTGGGTGGCTTTGGTGGCGGACGCAGCGCGGGGATGGGTGGCTTGCTGGGACTGCTGCCGTTGCTGCTCGGGCGCAAAATGGGGTGCGGGACGGTTTTGATTATCGGAGCGGTGCTGGCCTTCATGCTGTTTTCCGGCGGCGGCGGGCAGATGCTGGGCGGGCTGGGCAGCGATGCCGGGCAGAGCGCGGGCTCGGGGAAAGCTGTCGCCTGTGACACCCAAGATGAAATGTTCGCCTGCCGCGTGCTGGCCTCGATCGAACAAACATGGAGCCGGTTGTTCCAGCAATCGGGTTCGCAATATAAACCCACAGTGCTAAATTTTTACCAGAACAATGGCCGTTCGGGCTGCGGCGTGGCCCAGTCTGCAATGGGACCGTTTTACTGCCCGTCGGATCAAGGCATTTATCTCGACACCGGTTTTTTTCAGGAAATGAGCCAAAAAATGGGCGCGGGCGGCGATTTTGCTCAGGCCTATGTTATCGCGCATGAGGTCGGCCATCATATCCAGAACCTGACCGGTGTCGCCGATCAAGTCCGCCAAGCGCAAGGCCGCGCCAGCCAAGCCGAGGGTAATGCGCTCCAAGTTCGGATGGAGTTACAAGCCGATTGCTATGCCGGGGTATGGGCCGGCCTTAACGCTGACCGGATGGAGCCGGGCGATCTGGAGGAAGGGCTGACCGCCGCGCATGCAATTGGTGATGATACTTTGATGCGGGGGGCGGGTCAGCGTCCGGTCGAGAGTATGTTCACCCACGGCACGTCGGAGCAGCGGATGGCCTGGCTGCGCCAGGGGATACAGGCGCGCAGTCCCGATGCCTGCGATACCTTTGCCGCCGGGGCGGTGCGATAGACTTAGCTGTGGTCCTGCTGCTTGCCCCTTGCAAATTGCGCGGGTTCGTGGCTTGAGGGGAGATAGGCATAAAAGAGAGAGATGGTATGGCCAAGGATGATTCCGAACCCGGCGGTAAGGACCCGAAACGGGCGCAGCAGGTGAAATATGGCGCGGCGATTGGATCGGCGGCTCTGGCGGCGGCGCTGCTTTATGCCGGGCGGCACAAAATCCGCAAACATGCCGAAACGGTGATCAAAAAGGTCCGCGACGATGATCCTGCGGGCAAGGAAGATGCCGCAGAAGAAAATGGCCAATGAAGCCCGTTGAAACGGTCGCTGGCCGCGCCATTCCCTTTGGCCAGAAAAACGTCGATACCGATGTCATCATTCCTGCCAAATGGCTAAAAACCGTCAGCCGCGAAGGATTGGGCCGGGGCGCTTTTGAAGCGATCCGCAGCGACCCCGACAATATCTTTGACTCATCTGAATTTGCGGGCAGCCCGATCCTGATCGCCGGAGACAATTTCGGCTGCGGTTCCAGCCGCGAACATGCGGCATGGGCTTTGGCCGACCTAGGCATCCGCGCGGTGATAGCACCCAGCTTTTCGGACATATTTTCCGGCAATGCCTTTAAGAATGGCCTGTTGACGGTATGCCTACCGCAAACGGCGATTGACCGGTTGATGGAGGTCGCAAAGACCGATCCGGTCACCATTGATCTTACCACATGCAGTGTCACCACCCCGTTTCAGGACCGGTTCGTGTTCGAGATGGACGAATTTCGTCGCAATTGCCTGCTAACTGGCACCGATGAAATCGGGCTGACGCTGGACAAGGCGGATGCCATCACCGATTATGAACACAGCCGTCTGGCGCGCGAACCCTGGCTGGTGCCCGCCTGACCGTTTTTTCCGTATGATTTGCGACCCATAACCCCAAGGATTACCTTCATGAAAGCATTAATGTCGACCCGTACTGGCGGCCCTGAAACCCTAGAACTGCTTGATATTGCGGAGCCTGTTGCCGGACCCGGTCAGGTGCTGATCGCGGTCAAGGCGGCGGCGATCAACTATCCTGACGTGCTGATCATCAAGGATATGTACCAGTTCAAGCCCGCCCGCCCCTTTGCCCCGGGCGGCGAGGTGTCGGGCGTGGTCGAGGCGCTGGGCGAAGGCGTG
>JBGSLY010000526.1:0-11032 GCA_041740435.1 Parasphingorhabdus sp. | reverse complement strand
CTGCCGCTAACCGGTAAAAATGTGGTGGATATGATTATCACCGATCTGGCGGTCTTCCACCGCCCCGACCACGCGAGTCCTTTTCGCCTGATCGAATGCGCGCCGGG
The DNA here is from genome assembly GCA_041740435.1 of Parasphingorhabdus sp. GTDB lineage: Bacteria > Pseudomonadota > Alphaproteobacteria > Sphingomonadales > Sphingomonadaceae > Parasphingorhabdus. Next base: position 10,925 of record JBGSLY010000526.1, on the reverse strand, counting down.
GGTGAGTGTGGACGATGTGCGGGCGAAAACATCGGCGCATTTTGTGGGTTAGAGGCTTTCCGTTTGAGAGAGCGCCAATCGCTCCGTTCGCCTCGAGCGAAGTCGAGAGGCAGCGAATTTGCTCGTTCTGGCTGGGTGTCTCGACTTCGCTCGACACGAACGGAATTGAGACGTTCTCAATAGGAATGTCCTAATGCGCCTCGTCCCAGCTTTTGCCCACACCGATATCGACATCGAGCGGCACCGATAGTTTGACTAGTGGTTCGGCGGCACCCGACATAACCTGGCGGATCACCGTGCTGGCCGCCTCGATAGCGTTTTCGGGCAGCTCGAAGACCAGTTCGTCGTGGACCTGCATCAGCATCTGGACTTGATTGAGGCCAGCATTGATCAAAGCCGGACCCATTCGGGCCATGGCGCGTTTGATGATGTCGGCGCTGGTGCCTTTGATCGGGGCGTTGATGGCGGCGCGTTCGCTGCCCTGCCGTTCGGTCTGGTTTTTCGAATTGATCCGCTCGAACCAGGTTTTCCGTCCGAACAGCGTTTCGGTATAGCCGGTTTCTCGCGCCGATTGCAGGGTGCGGCTGATGTACTGGTTGATGCCGGGAAAGCGCTCAAAATAGGTGTCGATCATCGCTTGCGCCTCGTCGGCATCGACCTCCAGCCGTTTGGCAAGGCCCCAGCGCGATATGCCATAGAGGATGGCGAAGTTTATCGTCTTGGCGCGGGCGCGGGTGTCGCGGTCGACATGGCCGAACAGCTCCTGTGCGGTGCGGTTATGGATGTCCTCCCCCGCCGCAAAGGCAGCCTTGAGTGCATCGACATCGGCGATATGCGCGGCCAGCCGCAGTTCGATCTGCGAATAGTCGGCGGCCAGAATGACATTGCCAGGGGCAGCGATAAACGCGCCGCGAATTTGCCGCCCGATTTCGGTGCGGATCGGGATATTCTGAAGATTTGGATCGGTCGAGGACAGGCGCCCGGTTTGCGCGCCGGTCAGGCTGTAACTTGTGTGGACGCGTCCGGTTTGCGGATTAATCTGCTCCTGCAACGCATCGGTATAGGTTGATTTGAGCTTCGACAATTGCCGCCAGTCGACGATCTTTTGGGCAATCGGCACCCCGTCGCCTGCCAGCCGCTCTAGCACCGTGACATCGGTCGAAAATTGTCCCGATTTACCCTTTTTGCCGCCCTTCAGGCCCATTTTGCCGAACAATATGTCGCCCAGTTGCTTGGGGCTGCCGATGGTGAAGGGCTCTCCGGCCAGTTCATGGATTTGCGTTTCTAGTCCGGCAATATCTTCTGCAAAGCGTGCGGACAGGCGCGACAGGGCTTCGCGGTCAACCAGAACCCCGGTCTGTTCCATCTTGGCGATGACCGGCACCAACGGCCGGTCCACCAGCTGATAGATCCGGCTCGCGCCTTCAACCGGTAACCGCCCGCGCAAGGCTTCCCATAGCCGAAGCGTGACATCGGCATCCTCGGCGGCATAGCGGGTGGCGTCGGCCAAAGGCACTTCGGCAAAACGGATCGCCTTTTTGCCCGTCCCGGTCAGCGACTTAAAGCTGATGCATTCATGACCTAAATGCAGCTTCGAAAGCTCATCCATCCCGTGCCCGTGCAAACCGGCGTCGAGATTAAAGCTCATTACCATCGTATCGTCGAACGGCGTTATCGCGATCCCATGCTGCGCCAGAACCGTCATATCGTACTTGAGGTTCTGTCCAATTTTCAGGACCGCATCGTCCTCCAGCAGCGGTTTCAATCGCGCCAGTGCTTTATCGAGCGGAATTTGCTCGGGCTTTTCGGCAAACATATCATCGCCGCCATGGGTGAGCGGGATATAACAAGCGCGGTTGGGACCGGTGGCCAAACACACGCCCGCCAGCTTTGCGGTAACCGCCTCCAGACTATCAGTCTCGGTATCGACCGCGACCACCCCTGCGGTCCGCGCCCCGGCGATCCATTGGTCGAGGGTCTCCAGATCAGTCACGCAAATATAGGCGTCGCGGTCAATTGGCGGGGCTTTGGGTCTTTCGGTGGCCGGGCTTGCCGCTTGGTCGATTTGCGGTTCTCCCGCCGCACCGCCCAATTTCTTGAGCAGCGACTGGAAACCATGATGGGCCAGAAATTCGCGTAAGGGCTCGGGCGGAATGTCCTTCAGCAAAAACTCGTCGAGTTCCATCGGCAACGGACAATCTTCGCGCAGCGCAACCAGCACCCGCGACAAGCGCGCCTGCTCGGCAAAGGCGATCAGATTTTCCTGCATCTTCGACTTTTTCATGTCCGGCGCGGCGGCAAGGACGCTTTCGATATCGCCATATTCCAGGATTAACTTTGAAGCGGTCTTAGGGCCGATGCCGGGGACGCCAGGGATATTGTCGGCGCTGTCGCCCATCAGGCCCAGCACATCGCCAAGCTTTTCCGGGCCAACGCCGAATTTCTCCTCGACCGCCTTGCGCCCCATCCGGACGTTGCGCATGGTGTCGAGCATATCCACGCGCGAATTTTCCGGCTCAATGAGCTGCATCAGGTCTTTGTCGGACGAGACAATGGTGACTTTCCACCCGCGTTCCAATGCCGCCACGGTATAGCTGGCGATCATATCGTCGGCCTCGACATTCTCCTCTTCGATGAGCGGCAACGAAAAGGCGCGGGTCGCGTCGCGGATCATCGGGAACTGCGGTTTCAAATCCTCGGGTGCTTCCGGACGGTTGGCTTTATAGAGGTCATAGATGTCGTTGCGAAAACTGGTTCCCGATTTATCGAGCACCACCGCCATATGTGTCGGCCCGTCGGCCTGATGCAGGTCTTCCGCAAGCTTCCACAGCATCGTGGTATAGCCATAGACTGCTCCCACCGGCTGATCGTGGATATTGGTCAGCGGCGGCAGCCGGTGATAGGCGCGGAAGATATAAGCCGATCCGTCGATCAGATAGAGATGTTGGGGTGTGTCAGACATGGGCGCAGCGATAGCATCCGTCCGGTTCGCTGTCTTTGACAAAAAAGCCGAAGCGCGAACGTGCGGTGCGTTGGAACACCTGAACATCGTTTATGTCCAATTAACCAATTCATTTCAACTTTTCGCAAGCACCGCGTCGTATGCGGTTTATTCGAATGTTAGAATTTGGTGCTTAAACCACAGATTCAAAAGGTGAATTGTAGCAATGGACGCTGTTCAAATTGGTTCATCGACGCCGAATCACCGGTTCCAGTGCGGTTTTGTGGGCCGGGCCGTACTTGAACGGACAAAAGGAAATTGATCGTGGACATGTTGTGCCCCGTGCAAACATTGCAGCAAACTGAAGTTTTGGACGGCCCTTTGGGCGGCGGTCGCTCCGGACTGCTTCGCTCGATTCTGCGCAATGAAGCGGGCAACACACTCGCAATTATGGCGGCTGGTCTGGTACCGATGATGGCTATTGTCGGCGGCGGGGTCGATATAAGCCGCAGCTATATGGCCGAGTCCCGTCTGCAGCAGGCTTGCGACTCCGGCGTCCTTGCGGCCCGCCGCGCCATCGCCTCGCTGTCCGCCGAAGACGGTGTGAACGATAGCGGCATGACCGACGAAGCCGAGGAAATTAGCCAATCGTTTTTCCAGAACAACTTCCCGACAGGATTCATGGGCAGCGAAGAGATTGCATTCGAGCCCGAATATGACGAAGCTACCGGGACCGTTGCCGCTGCCGTAGAAACCACCGTGCCGACCACGGTCATGCAGTTTTTCGGCAATGACGAGGTCGCCATTGCCGCCGAATGTTCGGCCCGCTTGCAACTGTCGAACGTTGATGTCATGATGGTACTCGACACCACCGGATCGATGGCTTGCCCGGACACCTATGACAACGCGGCCTGTAACTCCTATTTTTCCTCCAACCATACATCGCGCACTGATGGCAGCACCAATGTTACGGAAGCAGCCAATTCACGATTGGCCGCGCTGAAATCTGCGATCGAGAATTTCTACGATATTCTCGATTCTGCGGCCGGGGATGAGGGACGGATTCGATATGGGTTTGTGCCGTATACAGGCACCGTGAACGTTGGCTATTTGCTGACCGCGCTGGACCCCGATTATGTTGCGGACACAACAGGCTATGACTCGCGCGAATATGTCTCCTACACATATCGCGCTCAAACAAACAATGTTTCGCGAAGCTGGTGCCAATCCAAGCCCAATTATAGCTACAACTCCGGTTCCAGACGTTGCACTTATGATAAAACTGGAATGCGCTGGGAGTATAAGTATCTGACGTTCAATACAGAAAACTATAAAAACGGCGATACCGTTGCTGACCCGATGTCTGCCAGCTCATCTTCGACCTATAAATGGGCGGGATGTATCCTAGAGCGCCCAACACAAGGAGTGAGTAACTTCACTTGGAATGCGGCCGACGCGAGTATCAGCCCGACAACGGCCCTTGACATGCAAATCGATAGCACTCCCGGCGGTGGTACTGATACTTGGAAGCCCTATTGGCCAAATGTCACATACTATCGCAGTTACAATACCGCATCGAGCACATCGGGAACCAAATCGCAGACTTCGTGCCCGCATAGTGCGCAGTTGCTGACCGAAATGTCATCAAGCGAGCTGACCACCTATCTGGGCAAGCTGAAACCCGATGGCGGGACCTATCACGACATCGGGCTGCTCTGGGGGATCAAACTGTTTTCATCGACCGGCCTGTTTGCCGACAATGTCAATGAAGAGCCTGACAATGACGGTGCGGTTGGCCGCCACATGATCTTCATGAGCGATGGCCAGCTCTCCGCTGGGGACAGCTACTCCAACATGTACGGCATTGAACGTCATCGCGGGAATATCACTGGAAATGCGACGGGCAGCAGTTCAGCCTATGATACAGAGCAAGGCGCCAACCATATCGAACGCATGAATACCATATGCAGCGCGATCAAAGGCCGTGGAATAACTTTGTGGGTAATTGCGTTCAACACCGAGCTCAATTCCGATCTGGAAAATTGTGCCAGCACAGGCCGGGGATATACCGCCGATGGTGAGGAGGAACTCATCCAGCGGTTCAAAAATATCGCCAGCCAGATTGCTGAGCTTAGGTTGACGGTATGATGTTCCGACAATCCCTATCCTCCCTGCTGCAGCAGGAACGCGGCGCGACCATTATCGAGTTTGCGATAATTCTGCCGACCTTCCTGCTGTTGCTGATGGGCACATTTGACATGGGCTATAATATGTATGCGCAGGGCATATTGAACGGCGCCGTACAAAAGGCTGCCCGCGACAGCTCGTTGGAAACAGGGCTAACCGACTATGACGATCTTGATGAAGCCGTGTCGGCGCGGGTGCAGCGTGTGGTGAAAGACGCAGATTTCGATTTTGAACGTAAGAGCTACTATGACTTCACCGACGTTGGCCGACCGGAAGAATTTGACGACGACAACGCCAATGGCGTTCGTGACGCGGGGGAATGTTTCGAAGACGAGAACGATAACTCCGAATGGGACGCCGATGTCGGCGACGAAGGTTTGGGCGGGGCAAAGGATGTCGTGCGCTACCAGGTCACGATAACCTACGACCGTTTGCTGCCGATCTACGGATTTCTGGGGTGGCCGGAGCAGAAAAGCCTGCATTCTTCGACGGTGCTGCGCAACCAACCCTATGCCGAGCAAGCTGAAATATCCGTAACGGTTGTCTGCACATAAAGGGCGCAATATCATGGCAATGCAAATCATAGGGGCTAAGACCGCGGCCCAAAGGGTCAAGTCGCTCATTCGCGACAAAAAGGCGCTTGCTTTGACTGAATTTGCAATGTCGCTTCCGATTTTTTTTGCTGTCAGTATGGCGGGGATCGAGACCGCCGATATTGCGGTCACCAATATGTACGTAAACCAAGCCGCTTTGTCGCTGGCGGACAACGCGTCACGAATGGGTGCTGACCGATCTGCACTAGGGACGCGTCAGATATACGAATCCGATGTAAACAGCGTTTTTAAAGGCGTTGAGCTTCAGGCCGCAAAGCTGAATCTGACGACCAATTCGCGGATCATTTTGTCCAGCCTTGAAGTGAACGACGATGGCGGCCAATGGATCCATTGGCAGCGCTGCATGGGGGAACTGGATGAAGACTCCAAATTCGGGGTCCAAGGTGATGGGGAAACCGGAAACGAATTTGCAGGCATGGGTGATGAAGGCAATCCCGTAAAGGCCGTGCCGGACAACGCTGTGATGTTCGTGGAAATCTATTACGAATTTACCCCGCTCTTTGGCGGAATGTTCATGCCCGAGCGAACAATTTATCAGACAGCAGCGTTCAACATTCGCGATGATAGGACGCTATCGACGGGCGTTTTAAACAAGACCCCTGCCGCCACCGTGGCCAGCTGCGCCTAGAGCGATTTTAGAAACCCCGAAAATTGCGAATGTCAGTCTAACAACGGTACCCTGAACGCATAAATGGCGGTACATGAGGTTCATGTTTCGCCCGTTGATATCGGTATTGTTGCTTTTCGCGCTTTTCGGATGTGCACCCGAACCTGCCCACAAAATCGATCAGGACCGCATTATCCGCCTGTCCGATGCCGAAATCAAATCGCTTGATCCGCAAAGCGTTTCTGATCTGGCGTCGCTGCGGATTGCGATGGACCAGTTTGAAGGGCTGACCCGCTTTGATGCGGACGGCCGGGCAGAGGCCGGATTGGCCGAGTCGTGGACGATATCCCCCGATGGATTGCGCTGGCGCTTTACGCTGCGCCGGGGTCTGGCTTTTTCCGATGGCACCACCATCGACGCGGCGCTGTTTCCTGAGGTGCTGCAGCGGCTGCGTCAGGATGCTCTTGCATCTCCGACACGCAATCTGTTCGACAATGTTACCGCTATTTCCAGCCCCGATCCGCATACGGTGGAGGTGGCGCTGGCGCTGCCCGATCCGGCATTGCCAGAATTGCTCGCCCACCCCGCAATGGCGGCTATCCCTGTTCACTTGGCCAGCAAAGGACAGGATTGGACGGCGCAGCGCCCGTTGGTGACCAGTGGTCCGTATCGCACGGCGCGATGGCAGCTTAACAGCGCACTGGAACTGGCCCCTAATCCCCGCTGGCATGACAGCCGACCGCCGACACCGCATATTGTCTGGCAGCCGATGGATGACAGCTTGACCGCGATGCGGCTGTTTCTCTCCGGCGGGGCGGATATTGCGGGGGATTATCCGGTCAGCCGCCACGACTGGCTGCGCAAGAACCATCCTGCTGAAACGCGCAGTGTACCGTATCTCGGCGCCTATTATTTTGCCTTTAATACCCGCCAACCGCCGTTCAATGATCGCCGCATCCGAATCGCGCTGTCGATGGCGGTGGAGCGGGAGTGGATCGCGAGCCGCCTGATCGGGATCGGCAATCCGTCCGCATGGGGTATCCTGCCGCCCGGATTAGCATCGGATGGGTATCGCCCGGTCTGGGCCGATTGGCCGCGCGGACGGCGCTTGGCGGCGGCGCGGGTATTGCTGGCACAGGCCGGCGTGACGGCTACGAATCCGCTCAGCTTTGAAATCCGTTTCAACAGTTCGTCGGAGCATCGCCGGGTGTCGGTTGCGCTGGCTGCGATGTGGAAGCCGCTGCACGTCAACGCATCCTTGTTTAACAGCGAGGCCGCGCTGCATTTCGCGAGCCTAAGGCGCGGGGATTTCAGTCTGGCCCGTTCGGGCTGGATCGCTGATCTGGCGACGCCGGAAAATTTTCTTGCGGTGCACAAAAGCGATGCCGGGCCGACCAACTATTCGGGCTATGGCAATCCCGCTTATGATGCCGCGCTGACAGGCGCGATGGCGATTGCCGATCCCGAGCAGCGGCGCAAGGCCATGATGCATGCTGAGGAAATGCTCATGGCGGATAGCCCGATTTTGCCGCTGTATTTCACCGTGACCCGGTCGCTGGTGTCGCCGCGCATTATGGGGTGGCGCGACAATTTTTCCAATATGCACCCCAGCCGAACTCTGGCAATACGGCGTCCATGAAAGGTGTTTCCAGCCTGATATGCGCTGCTTTGGCACTTGGCGGCCTTGGCGGCTGTGACCGGGCCGATGGACCCGACACGGTCCACGTCAGCGCGATCAGCGATAACCGGGTGCGGATTGATCCGATGGGCGCGCAATTGGGTCCGGCTTCGGCAACTATGCGTGCCGCGGTGGCCAAGGGGCTGGTGGCGCTCGATCCGGAAGGGCGGATCGTCCCGGCCTTGGCCGCCCGCTGGATCGTGACCGATGACGGGCTAAGCTATATTTTCCGCCTGCGCGACCATCAATGGCCCGATGGTTCGAAGGTAACGTCCGACCGCATCGCCGAACTGCTGCGTGCGCGGATCAAGGAATTGCGCGGCAGTCGTCTGGGCGATGATGTGGCGATGATCGCCGATGTGCGGTCGATGACCGGGCGCGTGATCGAGATTGAGCTACGTTCCGCACAACCCAATTTCCTGCAACTGCTGGCCCAGCCCGAATTCGGCCTGTTTTATCGCGGCAAAGGCGCGGGGCCGATGATAGCGCAGCGTGCGGGCGCGGTGCAGCAACTGTCCCCATACCGTGTGGATGCCGAAACCGCCGAAGCGGACGCGCCTCGTCGCATGGTGTATCTGCGTGCCGAGACGGCGGCTATGGCTCTGGCCCGGTATAAGGCTGGAATGACCGATATTGTCCTCAACGGTCATTTTCAGCACCTGCCGCTGATCGACGCGGCGGGGATCAGCACCAATGACCTTCGGCTGGATCCAGTGGCCGGATTGTTCGGATTTTTGTTCGTGCGCGCGGACGGGTTCTGGTCGGTAGCGGACAATCGCAAGATATTGGCAATGGCGATTGATCGCCCGGCGCTGCTGACGTCTTTTTCCGTATCGGCATGGCGGACGCGGCTCAAAATTGTCCCCGATGCACTGGACGTCGAAGGCATCAATGCCCGTCCCGACTGGGCCAGCCTGAATACGCAGGAGGCGCGGGCGGCGGCGCGCACACTGGTCAGCAATTGGCAGGCCAAGGGCGGGGAACTGGCACCACTTGCGCTCTATTTGCCTCCGGGACCGGGCAGCGACATTATGTTTGCTCGGGTGCGTCATGACCTCAATCTGATTGGCCTTGAGGTCAAACGTGTGAACAGCGAGACCGAAGCGCAGGCGCGGCTGATCGACGAAATTGCACCCTATGACGAAGCGCGTTGGTTTCTCTCGCGGCTCAACTGTCGCCGAACCCGCATCTGCTCGCCAAAAGCCGATGAATTGGCGGTTGAAGCCCGTGCGTCGCAAGACATCAAAGAACGGGCCAAATTGTTCGCCGAAGCGGAGGTGGAACTGGTCAAAAGCTATAACTATATCCCGATTGCGGTGCCGATCCGCTTTTCGCTCGCCCGGACCGATCAACCGGGCATCGCCGAGAACCCGCGCGGGTGGCATCCATTGAATTTCCTGATCGGGGTTCCCATTTCTTAATCGGTCCAAGGGGACTTAGGAGTAACCGTGCCCGTATCTCAGGAACAACTGCGCCAGATTGCACAGCGCCTGCCCGATATCCCCACCGATCCCCATTCGGTGCGGCAGAGGGTCGAGGCGATGGAAAAATTGCTGGAGCGCAGTTTTGTCATTCCCGGCATCAACCGCACTGTCGGGCTCGATTCGATTGTCGGACTGGTGCCGGTTGTGGGCGACCTAGTGACCACATTAATGGGTGCCTGGATCATCTGGGAGGCGCGCAATCTGGGCATGTCCAAATGGCAATTGTCGCGCATGGCGGCCAATGTCGGCTTCGATACTCTGCTGGGCGCCATCCCCTTTGCCGGCGACGTCGCCGACTTTTTCTTCCGTTCGAACAGCCGGAACCTGAGGATCATCAAAAAGCACCTCGACAAACATCACCCCAGAACGCGGGTGATTGAGGGGTAATCAAGCCCCGCGCCAGATTTTCACCTCTGCGTCGGGCTTTGGTTGCCGCATCCAACGCGGGCAAGGACGCGGGCGAAAATCCTTGTTAAGGCACACCCGCACTTCGCGCAGCCAGCCGCGCTCATTCATGTCGAGGACAAAGCTGCTTCGCCCGATGCCCGGATTGCTGCGGGCAAATTCCTCGCGCAATTTTCCTGCTGTTAAGGGCCGCCGGGACAATCGGTCCATGTCGGGAAACGCCATCATCCCGAACAAAATGCGCGCCGCACGGAAGTATTTTTCTGGCGCATCGGTCATGCAGCTGCCGTGCTTGGCCCATTCGTGCGCCATCAGCGATGTCGAAGGCATGGCGCAGAAGTTGCTTTTGACCTCACCGACCGACAGCCGCTCGGTCGGTTTGCAATATTGCGGATAGGCGCTGGTCCGTGTTTCGGGCCATAGACCGTGCAGGATAAAGGCAAAACTGCCGTCCTGTCCGCCACACTGGCGGCGATCCCGGCGATCCGCTTTACGGCTGCGGCAATATTCGGGGGACCAGCTCAGTGCCAAGGTATAGCCCGCTATCGGTGATGCCCTGCGCGGTTCGCTTGGTGGCTTTTTGGCCGCTGGTGCAGGCAAAAGGGCGTCGGGTGCCCGGCATTGGTAAGCCTGCGCCTGGACCACGCCCGGCACAAACAGCGCCAAGCAAACCAGCCAGCTAAACCTGCACAAAGTCCAGCCCTATATCAGCCGCTGGCGCGCTTTGGGTCAGGCGGCCTACCGAAATAAAATCGACCCCGGTCATAGCTTTTTCGCGGATCGTTTCCAACGTCACCCCGCCGCTGGCCTCTGCTGGAACCCGTCCGCCGATCAGGGTCACCGCGCCGCGCAATGTGGGGGCGTCCATGTTATCGAGGAGCAATTGGGTCGCCCCGGCGGCCAGTGCTTCCTCAATCTGGTCAACGCGGTCGACTTCGCAGATGATGCTGGCGACCCCGGCATCGCGCGCGCGGCGCACTGCCTCCGCCACCGATCCGGCGACCGCAAC
>JBGSLY010000525.1:0-3085 GCA_041740435.1 Parasphingorhabdus sp. | reverse complement strand
GGTGCGTCAGCATATTGGCGACGCGATGGAATATTGGGTGCGCGAAGCGGACATCGATGGCTATCGCGCCGATGTCGCCGGCTATGTCCCGATTGATTTCTGGGAAAAGGCGCGTACCCGATTAGACGCGATCAAACCGGTGTTCATGCTGGCCGAATGGAAATCGACCGAATTGCACCGCAAAGCCTTTGATGCGACTTATGCTTGGGAATGGCACGTTCTGGCCAAGAATGTCGCACAAGGCAAAGCCGATGCAACGGCATTCTATAGCTATTACAGCGAAAATGAGAGCGCATGGCCGCGCGAGGCAATGCGGCTGGGCTATATCGAAAACCATGACAGCAATGCATGGGAAGGCACGCAATACGAGAATTTCGGCGATGCCTTGACCGCGATGACGGTGCTATCCTTCGTCCATGAAGGCCTCGCCATGATCCACAACGGACAAGAAGCGTGCAACGCCAAAAGGCTTGAGTTTTTTGAACGCGACCCAATCAACTGGAACGCCAATCCCGATTGCAAGATGGACGACTTGTTCACGCAACTCAGCGCCTATAAAAAAGCCAATCCAGCGTTATGGAACGGCAAATGGGGCGGCCGGATGGTCAAGCTCGAAACCGATCAGCCCAAGCAGGTGCTTAGTTTTGTGCGGTCTTCAGGGGCTAACAAAATTGTCGGTCTGTTCAATATGTCGAACCAGCCAGTGACATTTACCGTGACCAGTGCCGCCGCCGATGGCCGCTATGCGCAGTTTCAATCTGACGCATCAATCGAAGTCAAGAATGGCAGCAAGATAACTCTGGGCGCTTGGGAATACCAGGTGCTTTCGGCGAACGGCGAGTGAGTTAGCGAAGTCCTATCCGGCCCGATACCGTCTGGGCGATTATCGCCCGCGCCACCGGTAATCGGGCGAGATAGTGGCTGGCGAAGTCGCGAAGGACTGGCAGGGCGGCGCTTTCGGATTGATAGGCCGGGGTAAAAATCCGGCTTAGCAACTGGTACACCCGCACATGGCGCGTTCGCAGGCGGTGATAGGCAGTCGCTATCTGTTCCACAGTTTCCGACGCATTAATGGCCAGTGCCAATCCCTCTGCATCGATCAACGCCATATTCGCCCCCTACCCCAATTGCGGACTAGTCGAATGCCAGGCATCGCCAATGCGAAAGACGCCGGGTGCTGCCAATGGCGCATCGGTCCGGTGATGATAGACCGCCAAAGTCAGCGCACCGCAATCGGAAACTTGGTTGGTATAGTCTTCGCTCCCGGGCCATAGCTCGCTATATGCGCTGCGGAAATTGTCGATGCCCTTAGCAAGGAAATTGGGCGCGTCCTCGGGTCGGATGCTCCAGAACAGGGCCACACCCGGCTTGCCCGTCGCCGGGTTGATCCCCACCGGCAAAATACCCGCCATCTGCCGTGCCTGCCGGTATCGCTGGTCCAACGCACCCATGCCCCATTCGGCGCGATCGGGCAAGTCGACCGTGGTCCATAACGCTCCGAAGGGTAGCAATTTTGGTTTTGCATTCGCGATGACGCTGTGCGATCCGGTGGCGTCGATCAGAAGATCGAAATGCTGGTCATAGGGAACAGCACCAAATTCTGGAACGATCTTGTCCCCAAGATGACGATTGCCGGTCAGTGTATGACCATTTTTCACGGTCACCCCGCAAGACTGCATTCCCCGAAAAAGAACGTCGAACAGACTCGCCCGGTGAATACCCAGCGCATGGATGCCGGCTCCCAAATGACGGTATTCGACGTCCAGAGCGCGCTTCATGTAGGGCATCGCGAGGCCAAATAAGCGGTCGACCGGTGCGGACAATTGAGCGATGTCTGCCAGCAGCCCCATCCGATCCAAAACCATCTGCCCTGCTGGTTGCAGGAGCAGGCCGGAACCAACGGGGGAAGGAGCTGCAAATCGCTCAAACACCGTCACCGCGTGTCCCGATTGCGCCAAGGTGATGGCGGTCGCCATGCCGCCCGGACCGCAACCGGCGATGGCTACATTCCAATGCCTCTTGGGAGCTGCCTGCATCAGCCGCCCGCCCGCGGCAATCTCAAACGCACCATCAGACCGCCCAAATCCTCGCTCTCATCCAGTTCCACCGATCCCTGATAGATTTCCGCAACATCGCGAACAATCGCCAGCCCCAGTCCGGTGCCGGGCTTTCCAGTGTCGAGCCGCGCGCCGCGATCAAAAATGCGGATGCGTTCCTCCTCAGGGATTCCCATGCCGTCGTCCTCGACCTGAATTTCGACGAATTTCGGATCACCCGCCACGGTGACAAAAACACTGCCCCCGCCATATTTAGCGGCATTTTCAACGAGATTGCCGACCATCTCGTCCAAGTCTTGTCGCTCAACACTCGCCACCGCATCATGGTCGCCGTCAATGTCGATCCGGGCATCGGGATAGAGCCGGGCCACAGCCCGCTCTACTGCCTCGATACTATCCCAGACCTGTGCGCGGCTGTGCGCCTGACCGCGCCTGCCCACGGCGCGGGCGCGGGCGAGATGATGATCGACCTGACGCCGCATCACTGCGGCCTCACGGATCACCGTGTCCGCCAAGTCATCGGCCTTGGCCGTCGCGCTGTTCATGATGACGGTCAACGGGGTTTTCAGCGCATGGGCAAGATTGCCCGCATGGGTACGTGCTTCTTCGGCCTGCTGCTCATTATGGTCGAGTAGCAGGTTCAATTCCTCGACCATCGGGATAACTTCATCGGGCAAAGGCTCATTGATCCGGCTGCTGTTCCCGCTGCGCATATCGGCAATAGCCAACCGGATCTTGCGTAAGGGCCGAAGCCCGTAAAAAGTCTGCAACGCCGCCAAAATAATCAACCCAAGAGCCAGCACAAAAAAGCTGCGGATCAGAATCGAGCGGATCGAAGCAATTTGCTGATCAAGTCCGTCCCGGCTTTGTGCCACTTTGAACGACCAGCGCACCTCCGAATTTGGCAAAACTATCGAACGTTCGAGCACGCGGAGCGGTTCATCGGGAAACTGGGCACTGTCATAGACATGCACATCTTGGTCATTGTCGGACAATCGCGCATCCAACGTCCGGTCCCACAGCGAACG
>JBGSLY010000524.1:0-2136 GCA_041740435.1 Parasphingorhabdus sp. | reverse complement strand
GGACAAATGGGAACGGGCGATAGCGGCAAACCTTGCCGCCGATGCCCCTTATCGTTAGGGGCCGCAGCGGGGGTTTATCGCGTGATTCATATCATCTCTTTCTACCTGTTTTCGGTCATGGTTATTGCTTCGGCGGTGATGGTGATATTCGCCCGCAATCCGGTGCACAGCGTGATGTGGCTGATCCTTGCATTCTTTAATGCCGCTGGATTGATGGTGTTGCTGGGGGCGGAGTTTATCGCCGCGCTGCTGGTCATTGTTTATGTCGGAGCGGTTGCGGTGCTGTTCCTGTTCGTGGTGATGATGCTCGACATTGATTTTGCCGAACTGCGTGCCGGTTTTATGAAAAACCTGCTGCTTGGGCTGTTGTTGGCGGTGGTGCTGGTCGCGGAAATCATTTTTGGCGTCGGCAGTTGGTCGTCGAGTGGCATGGGCGGGGCAGATGCGGTTGTCGGCCCTCCAGCGGGCGGTCCGCCCAATATCGAGCAACTCGGCGCATTGCTGTATACCAAGTACATCTTCCTGTTTGAGGCTGCCGGGCTGGTATTGCTGGTCGCCATGGTCGGCGCAATTGTCCTCACCAACCGCAAGCGTGGCGGGGTGCGGGTGCAGGATATCGGCGCTCAAATCCGCCGCCGTCCGCAGGATGCGACGCGCAATACACAGCCGGTGGTCGGGCAGGGGGTCGAGCTATGATTTCTATCGCAAGAACCCCGTTCGTCTCGAGCGTAGTCGAGAGACGAGGCCGCGAATTGCAACACCTGTGTCTCGACTTCGCTCGACACGAACGGAATGAGAAAGCGTCATGATCGGTCTGGAACATTATCTGGTGGTCAGCAGCGTCTTGTTCGTGCTCGGCATGCTTGGCATTTTCCTTAATCGGAAAAATGTCATCGTCATTTTGATGGCAATCGAGCTGATCCTGCTGGCCGTGAACCTGAACCTGGTCGCGTTCAGCGCGTTTCTGGGCGATATGACGGGGCAGGTGTTTGCGATGTTTGTGCTGACCGTTGCCGCTGGGGAGGCGGCCATCGGTCTTGCGATTTTGGTGATTTACTTCCGGCAGCGCGGCACGATTGCGGTCGATGATGTCAACCGGATGAAGGGATAGGGCATTGTCCATTATATTGATCGTATTCCTGCCGCTTTTGGCAGCGATCATCGCCGGTTTCGGGGGGCGGGTGATCGGCAATGTCGCCGCCAAAGTGCTGACAACAGGAGCGTTGTTCCTTAGCTGTGCGCTGAGCTGGCCAATTTTCCTGACCTATGTTGGCGGGACGGCGATGCCAGAGGTGGTACCAGTGCTGCAATGGGTGCAGTCGGGCAGCCTCAATTTCGCCTGGGAATTGCGGGTAGATACCCTGACCGCAATCATGCTGGTGGTGGTGACCACGGTGTCGGCGCTGGTCCATCTGTATAGCTGGGGCTATATGGCGGAAGATCCGTCACAACCGCGCTTTTTCGCCTATTTGTCGTTGTTTACCTTTGCGATGCTGATGCTGGTGACCGCCAATAATCTGGTGCAGATGTTCTTCGGCTGGGAAGGGGTGGGCCTTGCCTCCTATCTGCTGATCGGTTTCTGGTACCATAAGCCGAGCGCCAATGCCGCCGCGATCAAGGCGTTTGTCGTTAACCGGGTCGGCGATTTGGGCTTTATGTTGGGAATTTTCGGCACCTATCTGGTGTTTCAGACGGTTTCGATTCCTGCCATTCTGGATGCAGCACCTGCGATGGCCGGTTCGACGATCACCTTTGCCGGAACCCGGTTCGATACCATGACGATCCTGTGCATCCTGCTGTTCATCGGCGCGATGGGCAAATCGGCGCAATTGGGGCTTCACACCTGGCTACCCGACGCAATGGAGGGGCCAACGCCGGTCAGCGCGCTGATCCATGCCGCGACCATGGTGACTGCTGGAGTGTTCATGGTTTGCCGCATGTCGCCGATGTTTGAAACCAGCGAAGCGGCGACCGCTCTGGTCACCTATGTTGGCGCTTGCACCGCGATTTTTGCCGCCACCGTCGGGCTGGTCCAGCACGACATCAAGCGTGTGATCGCCTATTCGACCTGTTCACAGCTCGGCTATATGTTCTTCGCCGCCGGTGTGGGCGCTTATGGTGCGGCGATGTTCCACC
>JBGSLY010000523.1:0-4953 GCA_041740435.1 Parasphingorhabdus sp. | reverse complement strand
CTCCAGTATCGCCTGATAACGCTCCAGCACCAGCCGCAGCGTCGTATCAAACGCGCCCGATTGATATTCGGCGGTCGAGGATTTGAATTCATAGTCAAACCCGAACTGGTCGAGAAATTCCCGCAGCCGCGCATTATTATGCGCGGCAAAGCTGTCGAACTTGCCGAAAGGATCGGGCACTTGGGTCAGCGGCTTGTGCAGATGCAGCGCCAGCATATCCTGACCCGGCACATTGGTCGGAACTTTCCGAAACCCGTCCATATCATCGGAAAACGCGATCAACCGGGTGGGCGCACCGGTAAGCGTTTCATAGGCGTTGCGCACCATGGTCGTGCGCAGCACTTCGTTGAACGTGCCCAGATGCGGCAGGCCCGAGGGACCGTAGCCGGTTTCAAAAATCACCGGGGCACCGTTTGCCTTGCCATCCGGAAACCGTTTGACCAGCCGCCGCGCTTCTTCAAATGGCCAGGCCTTTGATGTAGCGGCTACGTCACGGTATTCGGTCACGGTTTGGATCCTTTGATGTATTTTTGACGATTATCTGCCACGACTGGCAAGGCCATTTGGGATATGCTAAGCCGCGATCAGTGCGGCGTGCGCTAGGACAAATGGGAGTAAACTGCAATGGGGGCATTGATCGCAGGCGTTTTGTTGTGGAGCGCGGCACATTTGATGAAATCACTGGCGCAGGGCGTGAGAACCGGCTTGCAAAACAGCATTGGGGCCGGACCGCACAAGGGCCTGGTCGCGCTGCTGATATTGTCCGGTCTGGGGCTGATCATCTATGGCTGGCGGTCCTCGGTTCCGGAATTTGTCTATGATGCACCAAATTGGGGCCGTCATCTCAACATGACACTGATGCTGGTTGCGCTCTATTTGCTGGGCGCGGCCAATGGGCCGTTCCGGATCAAGCGGATCATCCGCCACCCGATGCTGACCGGGGTCGCGGTCTGGGCCGTCGGCCATTTGCTGGCCAACGGAGACACGCGCTCGCTGGTGCTGTTTGGCGGGCTGGGCGCATGGGCGATTATCTCGATTGTCACGGTATCGGCCCGTGAAGGACGCTGGGTCAAACCTGCAAAAGTGGTCCCCGCCTATCGCGAAGCCATTTTGGTGGTGATCACGCTCGTGCTATACGGCCTGATCACCTGGGCCCACCCGTGGATTGCCGGGGTGCCGGTGATTGGCACGGTTTAGGAGCAAAGCTTAATATTTGCTCAGCGTCACTGGCATTTTGCGGTAGCCGTGGACGAAACAGGCGTGGACCCGCTCCAGCTCTCCGGTCGGGTTCACCTGCATCCGCCGCGCGTGCATTTCTTCGAGCAGGATGCGCAGCTGTAGCTCGGCCAGACGCGCCCCGACGCAGCGGTGGATGCCGTACCCAAAGGCCAAATGGCGGCGCGCATTTTCCCGGTCGACCCGGATGCTGTCGGCGTCATCAAAGACCTTTTCGTCGCGGTTGGCGGAGATATACCACATGATCAGCTTGTCGCCCTTGGCGATCTTGTGCCCGAACAGCTCGGTATCCTGCAGTGCCGTGCGCCGCATATGCGCCAGCGGCGTTTGCCAGCGGATCAGTTCCTGCACCGCATTGGGGATCAGATCGGGGTTCTGCTGCAACTTGGCGCGCTCCTCCGGAAACTGGCTCAGCCCATAGGCAAAGCCCGACATCGAATTGCGTGTCGTGTCATTGCCGCCGACGATCAGCAGCACCAGATTGCCCATAAATTCCATCTGGTCCATATGGCTCATCGCCTCGCTATGGATCATCATGGAGATGAGGTCGGGCGTCGGCTCGGCATTGACCCGCTCGTTCCACAATTGCTGAAAATAGCCGCCCATTTCAAACAGGATTTCGCGGCGCTTGTCGTCCAGCTCCTTGGCCAGCGACAATTCCACATCCCCGGCCCAATCGGACCAGAAGGTCAGCATATGCCGGTCGGCCCACGGAAATCCGAACAGGATCGCCAGCATGCCGGTGGTCAGCTCGATCGACACCTTTTCCACCCAATCAAACGGCTTGTCCCACGGCAAGCTGTCGAGCACCTCGGCGGTCCGGCGGCGGATATCTTCCTCCATCGCCTTCATTTCGGTGGGGGTGAATTTCGGGGCCACCGTGCGGCGCTGTCCGGTATGCTTGGGCCGGTCCATTGCGATAAACATCGGCAGCTGAAAATCGGATTCAAAATCGGGGTCGGAAATCGTGATCCCGCCCTGCGCTACGTCGGAGGAAAAAATATCCGGCAAAGCCTCCACATGCTGGATCGCCTCATGGCTGCAGATATTCCAGTAATCGCCGTAAGCCGAACCCGTCACCTTGTTAATCGGCGCCTGCGCCCGCATCTCGCGAAACGGCGCGTGCCAGCGATCCTCGACATAGAGCACGGCGCGGCTGACGTCCCATGGATTGGCGTGCGAATCGTCGACCGGCGGATTGGCCTTATACCACTCCCGCAGCGCGTCATGCGCGCTTGGCGAAGTCGTTAGATTGGGGGTGGCTATCGCTGGTGCGGTGGGGGCTATTGGGGCGGGGTTGGTGGCCATATCTCTCTCCTGCGCTAATGGTGTCCGAACGCCCCCTGCTCTATCGGCATGGTTGGGCCATGGGTTGCAAATCACTACCTAGCATCATTGCTTTATTGACAGCAATGTCAATGCAGATTCGGCAGGGGGTGGTTGGGGATCAATATTCCTCCCCGGCACGGGGAGGGGTAACATGCGAAGCATGGTGGAGGGGCACGGGAGATGACTCCTGACGTTGCTTGATCTTCGCCACCCTGTCCAAACACACATCGACAATCCGCACCACCACCGCCTCCAAATCCTCCAGCACCGCCTTCGCCGGAACCCGCAAAGTCGCCACATGCTGCGACCTCAGGAAATGTGACCGAGCCGCATCGGCTTTTTCTGCTCGGCTACTGTCGTGGGCGAGGCCATCGACCTCAATGGCAAGCTTTGCAGCGGCGCAATAGAAATCAAGGACATAGACGCCAGCCGGATGCTGACGCCGAAACTTGAGTCCGCCAGGCCGCGTCCGCATCACACGCCATAGCAGCGTTTCAGGCAAAGACATCTCGCTCCGCAACGTCCGCGCACGTTTGACGGTATCGGTAGGACCATTAATCATCATCCTCTCCCTATTGGAGCCCGAGTTTTGATTCCTCCCCGGAACGGGGAGGGGTACCATGCGAAGCATGGTGGAGGGGCACGCCTAAGTTTTCCCACCCTGTCCGCAAAAACCACCCAAACCAAACCTCGCCCCAACGCCGCGCCAGACTAACAACCTCACGTGTCCACTCGCGTGCCCCTCCACCAGCTGCGCTGGTCCCCCTCCCCCGTTGGGGGAGGAATTGGGTGCGGTTGAACGGCCAAGCAATCTCGCTTCGGTTGAACACGTTTCACCTCATCACTTCTTCGATCAAATAAAGTATGACCAAAATCGCGATGGTGACGGCAGCTTGGGCGGAATTTTTGCCTAACTGCTTCGCAAATTCTTCCGCGAACATCTGACCTATGGACCTCATGGTATTTGCTCCATTGCATCTTGCCATGAAAATTTTTGTTCGCACCAAAGCACATTGATTTTAGCGCACGCCGGGTTCTTGATGGTAGACCGCAACGCAATCACCGCGACCGTGGCGGTTGGAACAATCGGGTAGTCGGTGTTGGCGGTATATGTGCCGACAAGGCAAACTGCCCGGTGGGAAGTTTGAATCTGGGCGAGATGGGCTAGCAGACTGCCATACAACTCGCGCATTCGAAATCCTCGGTCTGGTTTTGGGCCAATTAATCCCGTTTGGGTGCAGCGCATAAAGCCAACCAGCTCGAACCACTCACGCAGTTCAAAAAGGTCATCTTCGACGATCTCACCCAGATCGCTATCCATTACCAACATGTCGGCCGTAGCAAGATCGCGAATTTGTCGTTCCTTGGTGAGGGGAGCAACTGGCACCTCCAATCGTCCATCCATCCATGCCAGTGATTCATGTATAGATTCCAGAGCCTCAGCTTCAGTCAGCTTGCGCCGAGTTGCAGTCAGATATTCGTCCGGAAAACCTAGTGCAATTGCGATTTTGTTGAGGCTCTCGACAGCAACTGTGTCGCCCCTTTCAACACGTTCTATAGTTGAAAGCGACACATTTGCCATGGCAGCTAGCGTCTGCTGCTTCCAGCGGAGCAAACCTCGCTGCATCCGCACGAAAAAGGCCAAGCTTTCAGCTGATGGTGTCACTAGATTTTCATTGGCATCTTCATGGATCATGCGGCCAATTTACCGAAGTTTGCAGCAAAAAACACAGGTAAATGCCCTTCACCAAAAGTAGCGATTATGATGGGATTTTGGCGACGTTGGCAAAAACCTAAAATCGCCCATCACAACCCTCTCCCATGGGGAGAGGATACGTAGCCTTGGCCGGAGGCCTAGGCGGAGTTGGTGAGGGGGTTCTGCACCGTTCATGGCGCGCTCCCCTCACCCAGCTGCGACTAGCCGTCTTCGCAACCCTCTCCCCATGGGAGCGGGTTAGAGGCTCAAAAACCCCTTTCCTACAACGTTCCATCTATGGTCCAATGGCGGTCATGACCGACGACCTGACCGACCCCAGCCTTTCCCTCAGCAACCCCGACCTTTCCGGCACGATCCTCGACTTTACGCCTGTCCCCTTGGAACGGGCGCGTGCGAAGGGATGGACTCCGCTGGCGCAGCGGCGGTTTATTGTGGCTTTGTCGGTGATGGGATCGGTCGGGGCGGCGGCGCGGGCGGGGGGGTTGGGGCGGGTGTCGGCCTATCGCTTGCGCGATCGGTCTTTGCGGACAGGCGGCGGTGTGGGCAGTTTTGCCGCAGCGTGGGACGAAGCGATTGGTATGGGCCGCACCCGGCAATATTGCACGGCGATGGACGCAGCGATCAACGGTGTGATCACGGTGCGGGTGGTGCGCGGGGGGTCGGTGCTGGTG
>JBGSLY010000522.1:0-5196 GCA_041740435.1 Parasphingorhabdus sp. | reverse complement strand
TCGAGGCGAAAGCCATTGGTACCGTCGAGGCTGGCGAGATCAAGGCTAGCGGCAAAGCCCGATGCCTTGCCAAACACCACATAGCTCTCCCCGGCTTGGAGATCGCCGCCAGGATCGCCGCCATAGGCCCCGATAACAATGTCATCAAAGCCATCGCCGTTGATATCGCCCGCGCTGGCCACAGAACGACCACTTTGGTCACTGCCATTAATCCCGTCAAGGCGAAAGCCGTTGCTGCCGTCAAGACTGGCGAGATCAAGGCTGGCGGTAAAGCCGCCTGCCTTGCCAAACACCACGTAGCTCTCCCCGACTTGGAAGTTGCCGCCAGGATCGCCGCCATTGGCCCCGATGATGACATCATCAAAGCCGTCGCTGTTGATATCGCCCGCGCTGGCCACCGAAAAGCCACTGAGGTCATTCGGACCGATCCCGTCGATGCGAAAGCCGGTTGTGCCGTTGAGGGTGAAGAGATTGAGGCTAGGGGTAAAGCCGCCTGCCTTGCCGAACACCACATAGCTCTCCCCGGCAGAACTGTCACCGCCGGAATCGGCGCTATCGGCCCCGATGATGATGTCATCAAAACCATCGCCATTGACATCACCCGCCGAAGCGACCGAGGAACCGCTTTGGTCACCCAAATCAATCCCGTCGATGCGAAAGCCATTGCTGCCATTCAGGCTGGCGAGATCAAGGCTGGCGGTAAAGCCGCCCGCTTTACCAAACACCACATAGCTCTCCCCGGCAAAAACAACGCCGCCGGGATCTCCGCTAGGTGCCCCGATGATGATATCATCAAAGCCATCGCCGTTTACATCGCCAGCGTTGGCAACCGAATGGCCGCTATAGTCCCCCGGATCGATCCCGTCGATACGAAAGCCGTTTGTACCGTTAAGAATGGATAGGTCGATTGATGCTGGAAAAGGCATGGGTAACTCCTACTTTGCCACGACCCAGCGCTTCAGAACCGAAACACCCGGCAGGCATAAACTAAAAAGTGACCCTTAAAAACGCTATCTCACCAGTTGAACTCATGACCGCGAGACCTGCTAAGCTATAATCAAGTCTGTTGCCTGTCAACACCATTGGAGCATGGACCACGTGTTCGAATAAACGTCTGACTATATTTTCAGTTGTTTGAACATGCCCCGATGGCACGCAATATCAATCTTCGCGCATTTGAAACAAAGCGTCTGAAACAAAGCGTCAATTCGCCCGTGATCGGGCCATGCAGGGGGATCAGACCTTGTCGGCGTACAGCATGCACCCTTCGGGTAAGCGCGACAGCACCTGATCAATATCGCCTTCGGAAAAAGCGAAGCATCCCTGGCTCCGGCCAATCTTGCCCCGTTCGGCGACCATGGCGGCACTGACATACCATGCGGGGTGGATAACAATCGCCCGCGCCTCTGCGGCATCATTTTCTGGATCGAGACCAAGCAGGCGGCGCGAGCGGCCATGCTGTCCTACATAACTCTGGCCTGTTACATAGGTACCGGATGACGTCGCTTCCGAGCCGTGGATGTTTGAAAAACTTTGCACCCAACCGCTATGGTCTGGGTCTGAACCGCGCCCATGGGCGACGAGCAATGGGCTGGCCTCGCCGCTCGCCATATCGACAATATGAAACCGGCGCATCGCCGAAGAGAGCGAGAAATCGGCAATCGCTATCATCCGCCTATCGCTAAAATGCGCGCTGTGCCGCTCAAAGGCCGCGAGCGCGCGTTGCATCACGCTCTCCGTTATTCCGGAAGGAGCAGCGGGTTTGGCAAATGTCCTGCTGGCAGGAAATAGCGCCGCAGCGGCAACAACGCCGGTAGCGAGCGTCCCAGTCAAAAAATTTCGGCGTTTTAGATCGATCATGTGGAAACAATGTAAGACGGTTTTTAGGGAAAGTGAAGTTCGCGCGGTGCACTCCGGCGCGAAAAATATGCATCTAAGCGCGATTCGGTCCCACTAACTTCTGCAACCCTTCCCTTGAAACAGCGTCTGGAATGAATAATTAAGCTGCAAGCCATTTCGTTTTGTCTCATGCTTGGCACGGCCTCATCAGGGAATCTTGAATAAAATGCCACTCTGGAAATGGTCCGTCGCCGCCGTCGCTGCCCTTCTTATGGTCCCGATGTCGGTTCAAGCGCAGGATTCCATAGCGGCTCCGGTTCCGCCAAATGAAACTGTGGTAGCTACGCCGCCAGCTGAAACGGCACCGGCGCTGGATGTCGCACCGACCCCAGTTCCCATGCCGAAAGAGCCCACCCCAGCCCCGGCGCCGAAGACAAAAGGCAAACCCGACAGCCTAAAGCCCGGACAATATATCTGGGAAAGTCGCGCCTATGATGCCTCGGACATGCTCATTGTAGTGGTGCTCGATATCCAGCGTATCTATGTTTACAATGGCGATACGTTGGTGGCTTTTTCCACCCTATCCTCGGGGAAAAAGGGGCACACAACGCCGACCGGTGTTTTCAACATCCTGCAGAAGGATGCCGATCATAGATCCAACCTCTACAACAACGCGTCCATGCCCTATATGCTCCGGCTAACTTGGGATGGAGTTGCGCTCCATGCCGGGCATAACCCCGGCTACCCTGCTTCCCACGGATGCATCCGCCTACCGCTTGCCTTTGCCAAAGCGCTATATAGCGTTACCAAAATAGGTCAGAAAATCGTGATCGTCAGCAGCACGGCGAATAAGGTCGAAGCAGAGCCTGTTCCGGAACCAACCCCAGCCCCGCTGCCCGTTGCACCTGAAGCGCTGCTGGCTCCGGATTCACCAACAGGCATCTAGTGGACGATAGCCTAGCGAGTATTGCGACTGACATGCCCGTCCACAGTGGGCGGGGGTAACTTTACGCTTGAACTTGGAATTATTCGCAGCAACCCTGCTCTAACCGATGTTCCTCTATTGCTACCTCTCGCGCTTGCGCTTGGGATTTTTGCCGGCAATCGTCCTCCGGATGATTGCTTTTTCGCGAAAAATGGTGCCGCTTACGTGACTCGAACACGTGACCCCCGCATTACGAAGACTACTGGAAACCGGCGTGTTTCTAAGGGTTATGATGGATTACCCTGTCAACAGGGGAGCGGTGTTCGCATTCACCCACCGGATTCCCAAAGTGCGTTGGCGGGCGGTTAGGATTGTTTCCTCGTGAAAGCACTTTGGTACGCTGGAACTGTGGTTTTTGACCCACGCTAAGCCGACAATCCAGCGGCAATGAACGGATGCCAACGATAGTTTGGTTGCCAGTGGACAGGTCGTTTAACACGGTAGCGGCTGGGCCGGTTGTTGAATAGCTGGTTTCGGGTAGAGAGCACGCAATAGCTGAAGTTCCGCACATACTTCGGTTGGAGCAGCAACCGCGAAAATTGCGGGGGTTCAGTCACTCGGGTCAGCCTGCTAAAGGCCGGTCTTCATACACCAAATCGGCGGACGGCGGAGGCACCGAAGCAAATACGCCGCTCTATCAATTTTGCTGCGGTTAACGCTGTTGAACACGGTGAAAGCAAGCGCCTAGCCACCAATGTTCGGCGTTCGGAAAATGGGCACCTTTTCGCCTTGTGTTTAACCCTACCCTGTCGGATACGGCTGGGACTTGTCCCGACTTTAGCAAATCCTGCAGAAAGCCTGAATGACCGCTTCCCCCGACATCTTCCTCTCCTACAACCGCGAGGATCAGGCGGTGGCGAAGCTTTATGCAGATGCCTTCGTGGCGGAGGACCTCAACGTCTGGTGGGATACCGCGCTGCGCTCGGGCGAGGCTTATGACGAGGTGACCGAAGCCGCCCTGCGCGGGGCCAAGGCGGTGGTGGTGTTGTGGAGCCCGCGCTCGGTGGTCTCACGCTGGGTCCGCGCCGAGGCGACGATTGCGGATCGTTGCAAGACTTTGGTTCCGGTGACAATCGAACCCTGCGAACGCCCGATCATGTTCGAGCTGACGCAGACAGCGGAACTCTCGCACTGGACGGGGGAAACCGGTGACCGGGCGTGGCTGGCATTTCTTTCTGATGTCAGGCGGTTTGTCTGGCGGCAACCTTCTGCTCCCGCTCCGCCGGCCCCAATCGCCACCCCTGAATCTGCACCGCCCAAACTCGCTGAGCGCGGCGAGGCACCGTCACTTGCCGTTATGCCCTTCACCAATCGTTCCGGACTGCCCGAAGACGATGTGTTCGCCATCGGCATGGTCGAGGATGTGATCGACGCCTTGTCACAAGGCGTGAATGTACGCGTCCTCTCCAGCTCGACCACGGCGCGCTTTGCAACTGGGGCAATGCCCGATCTGACCACGTTGGGGCATCAATTGGGGGTGCGCTATCTGCTGGAAGGCAATGTCCGGCGGGTTGGTAACGATTTGCGTGTGACAACCCAGCTGGTCGAAGCAGCAACCGGAGAAATCCTCTCGACACAGAAGTTCGATCGACCCTTGGCGGAACTGGCTGCGTTGCAAGAGGATCTGGTTCGCTCCGTTGCCGCCAATCTTGGCACTCAGGTCTCTCAGTTCGAGATGGAGCGAGTGCTTCGAAAGCCAGACGACCTTACCGCGTGGGAATATGTGACGCGCGGCAATGCGGCCTTCCGGCAACTCACCTCAGCATCAATGGCCAAGGCGCGTGAGGATGTGTGCCGCGCTTTGGAAGTTGCGCCTGACTACGGAACTGCGCACGCCTTGTTTGCTCAGGTACTCGGCGTGATCTATTGGACGACCGCGCAGGACAATCAAGCAGACAGGCAAAAAATCGCGACACATGTTGATCGAGCGCTCTTACTTGACCCAAACAACTCAATGATTCTTTCGGCGGCAGGAACAGCGTTGACCTATATAGGCAAACCTCAAGACGGCCTAAGGCATTCCCAGAAAGCGTTGCAGCGTAGCCCATTTTTTGGACGCGCGTATTATTCGGCCGCTCAGTCTTATGAAGCTTTGGGTCAGGTCGATGCGGCGCTAAACCATTATCGCGAGGCTATCCGGTTTGAACCTGGCGGACCTTTGGAATATACGGTGTGGTACCGAATGGGCCGCGCGCACCTTCGCGGCGAAGACTGGATCGCTGCGGATGCCGCCTATGCCGAAAGCAATGCGCTCACTGACAGTTCGTCATTTATGCCTTGCGAGGGCGCGCTGGTTGCGCGCCATCTAGGTCGTACTGACGTTGCCAAGGCGATGATGGCCAAAGGTCGTCGCCTCGATCCCTCAATAACGC
>JBGSLY010000521.1:0-4694 GCA_041740435.1 Parasphingorhabdus sp. | reverse complement strand
GTACTGGAGTTTTCAGGAGCCGAAATCGCGTAAATTCGGTAAAATTAACTAAATTTCCTTCACCGATATGGTTAAGGGCAATGCCGTTATCTGCTGATTTCAAGGCAATCACCGGGTCAGGGTCCGGCACCGTAAAAAATTAGTAACCTGACTACCACGTAACTAGCATATTTCTCGCATCATAGCTTCTCAATCGAATTTTAAAGCGTCGCGGAACGTTTTTAGAATCAAACAGGAGCATGATGTGACACTATCTCTAACAGGCAACGACGATCTCGCCCTCACCGCAATCAGCACGCTGGCATTGACAGGTGCAGAAATCGTAGCTTTTGACCCGCAAAGTGATCGGGCATTTGTCACCTCAAGCGCCGGTTTGCAGATTGTGAATATGAGCAATCCAGCGAATCCATCACTGATCTCAAACATCGATTTTACCGCTGCACCTTTTAACTTGGGCTCGACCGATGTCAGCAGCGTCGCGGTCAAAAATGGCGTGATCGCGGTTTCGATTATTGCTTCACCCAAGACCGACCCTGGCCATGTGGTGCTGATCGACAGCACCGGCGCGTTGCTCGATATCGTGCAGGTTGGCGCAAACCCAGATATGGTGACCTTCACCCCCGATGGCACCAAAGTGCTGGTCGCCAACGAAGGCGAAGTCGATGCCGACGTTGTTAATGATCCCGAGGGTTCGGTATCGATTATCGATGTCACCACCCCGACGGCGGCGACAGTTGTCACCGCAGGCTTTACCGCCTTTAACGGACAGGCCGCTGCGCTTACAGCCGAAGGCGTTCGGCTCTATGTCGGTTTGGGCGAATTTGCCAATTCCACAGTGGCGCAAGACTTGGAGCCGGAATATATTGCTATCTCTCCCGATGGCACCACCGCCTTTGTGACCCTGCAAGAAAACAATGCCATCGGCATTCTGGATATCGCAACCGGAACCTTTACCGATATTGTTCCGCTCGGCCTGAAGGATTGGAGCGGACTGCTGCTCGACAGCTCGGACCGCGACGCTGGCATACAGTTCGACACTGGCGATCCGGTATTTGGGCAGTATATGCCCGATGCCATCGATAGCTATGCGGTTGGCGGCAACACCTATTATGTGATTGCTAACGAAGGCGACGATAGAGGTGATTTTGTTGCTGAAACAGCGCGGTTGAGCACACTGAACCTCGACAACGCGACCTTCCCGAACGAGGCAGCGTTGTTGGCAGCTGGCGAACTTGGCCGGCTGACGGTGCCGTCTTTTGCTGGCCTCAACGGCGACACCGATGGTGACGGCGACATCGACCAGATTTTGAGCTATGGTGGCCGCAGCTTCTCTATCCTTGACGATACCGGCGCGATTATTTTTGACAGCGCCGATCATATTGACCGCTATGTCGCCGCCAACTTCCCCGCCAACTATGACGATAGCCGCAGCGACAACAAAGGCGCAGAGCCCGAAAGCGTCGAAATCGCGACCGTCAATGGCAAGACCTACGCCTTTATCGGTCTGGAACGCTACAACGGGACGATGATCTATGACATCACCGATCCGCAGGATGTCCAGTTCGTGAATTTCGCCACCAATGCAGGCGACACCGCCCCCGAAGGCAGCACCTTTGTATCGGCTGCCGATAGCCCCACTGGAACCGCGCTGTATCTGGTGGCCAACGAGGGTTCCAATACCCTGACCACCAATGCCGTGACCGCCGATTACACATTGCAGCTGTTGCATTTTGCCGACGGTGAAGCGGGTCTACTTGCATCGCAAACGGCACCCAATTTGGCCGCATTGGTTGACGCGTTTGACGATGATTATGCCAACACGCTGATTTTGGCTGGCGGCGATAACTTCATTCCCGGCCCGTTCTACGCCGCCGGTGCCGATCCTTCGATCACCAGCGTTATTCCCGGCGGCAATGTTCAGGGCCGTCCCGATATCGCGATCCACAATGCCATCGGCGTTCAAGCGTCTACTATCGGCAACCACGAATTCGATTTCGGCAGCCAGGGCTTTTCCGACGCCTTCCGGCCGAGCGGTGCTTGGACTGGCGCGCTCTTCCCCTATCTCTCTGCTAACCTGGATTTCTCGGGCGACAGCGTTTTGAACCCAGCGTTCACCGAAACCATTGGTGTTGGCGGCCTTGAAGAAGCCTCCTCGCTCAATGGCCGGATCGCCCCATCGGCGGTGATTACCGAAGGCGGCGAAAAAATCGGTCTGGTTGCCGTCACCACCCAATTGCTGGAGCAAATTTCTTCTCCCACCGGCACCGAAGTCAAGGGCTTCCCGACCGGACCCGGCGCAAATGGAGAGGCCGACAATATGGCGTTGCTCGCTCAGCAACTGCAGCCGTATATCGACGACCTCATCGCCCAAGGCGTGAACAAGATTGTGCTGATGTCGCACCTTCAGCTGCTGGGGAATGAGCGGGCGCTTGCTCCGCTGCTGACCGGCGTTGATGTTATCCTCGCGGCCGGTTCCAACACCCGGCTGGGCGATGCCGACGATGACGCGGAAGCCTTCCCCGGCCATGCGGCCGACTTTGCCGACACCTATCCGATCGTCACCGCCGGTGCCGATGGCAAGACATCGGTCATCGTCAACACCGACAATGAATATACCTATCTGGGCCGCTTGGTTATCGACTTTGACGCCAATGGCGAGATCATCACCGACAGCCTGACCAACAATGTTGCGATCAACGGTGCCTATGCGGCGACCGACGCCAATGTGGCCGAAGCCTGGGGCGTTAACGTTGAGGATCTGGAAACAACGGCCTTTGCTAACGGCACGCGCGGTGACGCGGTTCGGGACATTACCGACGCGGTACAATCGGTCATCGACGTAAAGAACGGCAATGTGTTCGGCTATTCCGACGTCTATGTGGAAGGCGCTCGGGCATCCGTGCGCAGTCAGGAAACCAATCTCGGCAACCTTACCGCCGATGCCAATGCCGATGCGGCGCGCGACGCCTTGGCACTGGCCAATAACGTAGCGGTGGTATCCATCAAAAATGGTGGCGGTATCCGCTCACAGATTGGCACCACTTCGGCGCCCGATCCAATCGACGGCACAGTGGATTTCATTCCCAACCCCGGTGGGACGGTTAGCCAGCTCGACGTGGAAAACTCGCTGCGGTTCGACAACCGTCTGATGATTTTTGATACCACGCCGCAAGGCCTTCTGAACATCCTCAATCATGGCAATGCGACCACTGCCGGAAGCGGCGGGTTCATTCAATTGTCGGGTGTCAGCTTCTCATTCGACCCCACCGCTCCCGCTGGCAGCCGGGTCAAGAATGTGGTCCTGACCGACGCCAACGGAAATGTGACGCAGGTGATAGCCGAAAACGGTGTTATCGCACCCAGCGCACCTACGGTTATTCAGGCGGTTATCCTGAACTTCACCGCGAATGGCGGCGACGGCTATCCCATTAAGGCCAATGGCGAAAACTTCCGCTTTCTGCTCAACGATGGCTCGGTCTCGGCAGTCATCCCGGAAACCGAAAACTTCACCAGCGCGGCCGTGGTTCCGGCAAATGCACTGGGCGAGCAACAGGCCTTTGCCAATTATATGAGCGAAAACTTCGGCACACCGGCAACAGCTTATGATCAGGCCGAAACGTCGGCCGCGTTCGACACCCGGATCCAGAACCTGACCGCCCGCACCGATGGTGTGTTCGATCAGATCGATGCGCCGGTTGGCTTGGGTGCTGCAGGCATTTATGTCGGCACCGACGGGGTCAACGATGTGTTCGATGGCGGCGGCCGCAATGACCAGTTGTTCGGCTTTGGTGGGGATGACACCCTGAACGGCGAGAGCGACAATGACGGTCTTTCCGGTGGGGCTGGTAACGACGTGCTGGACGGCGGAACGGGCAACGACGTACTGCTGGGCGGAGCCAATGACGATAGTCTGTTTGGCCGGGCCGGCAATGACGTGTTGATCGGCGGCTCGGGCGTCGACTTCCTGCGCGGCGGTATCGGGTCGGACACCTATGTGTTCCAGTCGGTTTCGGACAGCATCAACGGAGCGGCGCGCGATTTCATCGCCGACTTCAGCCGCACCGATGATATCATCGACCTGTCAGCAATAGATGCGGTTGCGGGCGGGACCGACAACGCCTTTACCTTCGTAGCCGCCTTTAGCGGTGCCGCAGGTGAACTAATGGTGCGCGAAGGGGCATCACGGTCGGCGGTCCTGATCGATATCGACGGCGACGGACGGACCGATATGTCCTTCGTAGTCAATGCCATTGGCTTGGATGCCAGCGACTTTGTATTGTAGCACCGGTTGAACAAGCCGGAGATTGTGAATAGAGCAAAAGCCCGATTTTGATCCGTCAAAATCGGGCTTTATGCTGGGATCGGCCGACGTTTGGAAAGTTGGGCAAAAACATCAGATCCGGAGCGGCTGACCGCTTGGCACCGGGTTCAGCAGGGATATCGAGACTCTCTCCGACCGCGGCTAAAGCAGCATGTAATCTGCCATCGTGCCCCGGTTCAAACCACCAGAGGCTTCCCATGCCATCGGGAGTTCCACCGCCAGCGTGTTGGGCTGCAGGTCGCGGACTCCGATGAAGCTGTTGGAGGTTAGTGCGATGGTGCCGCTCAGCTTGATCACCAGATCAGCCACCCCGTCGCCGTTAACATCGCCCTCGACAAAGGTGCTGCTGCCAATTTGTTGGTAGCGCAGCTCG
>JBGSLY010000520.1:0-3267 GCA_041740435.1 Parasphingorhabdus sp. | reverse complement strand
TCGTCGCCCTTGTCTGCGCCACCAGCAACACTATGGCCCGCCTCCACAATCGCTTCGACCAAAGCCGCGCCCATCCGGCCCTTGCTTCCGATAATGCCGATTTTGGTCATGCTGCCATCCTTCCTTGCCGTTCGCATCGAGTGCAATCAAGATGCCGAAACACGCGTATAGCCGATAGGTGTCTCGACTTCGCTCGACACGAACGGTAGTTACTCTCGCCCTAATGGAAAACTGTACAGGTGCAAGACTATGGCCGATATCAAAAACATCGTTGTTCTGACCGGCGCGGGGATTAGCGCCGAATCGGGAGTGCCGACCTTTCGCGGACCCGATGGCCTGTGGGAAGGGCACAGGGTGGAGGACGTCGCGACGCCGCAGGCTTTTGCGCGTGATCCCGCTTTGGTGCAAAATTTCTATGATCAGCGCCGTGCCAACCTGTTGAGCGTCCATCCCAATGCCGCGCATGATGCACTGGCTCGGCTGGACGCGGCATGGCGGGGGGATTTGCTGCTGGTTACGCAAAACGTCGATGACCTGCATGACCGGGCCGGTTCGCGGCGTATGGTGCATATGCACGGAGCCCTGAAAAGCGGATGGTGCACCGCGTGTGACGGGCGGTTGGCCTGGGACGGCCCAATGCTGGGCAATCCGCCCTGCCCTTTATGCGGCGCTAGCGGCTATGTCCGGCCCGATATCGTCTGGTTCGGCGAAATGCCTTATCATATGGAGGTGATTGAAGCGGCGCTGGCACGGTGCGACCTGTTTGTCAGCATCGGAACTTCAGGCGCAGTCTATCCGGCGGCGGGCTTTGTCCAGACCGCACGCTATCAGGGCGCTGCAACGCTGGAGATCAACCTAGACCCGTCGGAGGGCAGCTTGCATTTTCACGAAAGTCGCATGGGCCGGGCCGGAGAACTGGTACCGGACTGGGTGGAGGAGATTTTGCATGGCTAACGCATGGACGGGGCAATGCCATTGCGGCGCGGTAACGGTTGCCATGGCGATCCCTCCGACCGAAACCGCGCAGTGCAATTGCAGCCTGTGCCGCAAAACGGGCTTCATCGGCGTCTATGGTGATCCAAAGGACATCGTTGTGAAAGCACCGGAACAGGCGATGGCAAGCTATGTGCAAGGAGATTGCATGATTGCTGTCTGGCATTGCAAGACATGCGGGATAACTACCCACTGGACGCCGATAACTGCGCCGCCTGATCGCATGGGGGTGAATGCGCGGCTGTTCGATCCGGAACTTTGGCATCACCTGCCGGTCATCCATTGCGACGGCGCGTCTTATTAGCCAGCACCGCACCCCTTACACGCCGGGTCTTTGGGCAGGCGCATGGTGCGCATCGCAGGGGATAGGCCATCGAACAGGTGCAGCTTGCCGCGCGGATCATCCCCAAATCCGGTGATAACGCGCACCGCCTCCATCGCCGCCAAGGTCCCCATCAGACCCACCATAGGTCCGAGCACACCAACGGTCGCACAATCGTCGCAATTGTCGGGATCATGGGCGTCGCCGACGAAACAGCGGTAACAGGGGCTGTCCGTTTCCCAGCCGAAAAAGCTGCCGATCTGTCCCTGAAATTTGCCAATCGCGGCGGAGACCAGCGGGATTTTGTGCCGCACCGACTGGTCCGACACGAGCAGCCGGGTCTGGAAATTGTCCGATCCGTCGATGATGACATCGGCACCTGTCAATAGGTCCGACCAAGCCGCATCATCATCGTCGGGGGCTATCCGCCGAGCCAGCCCGCGAAAGGCGACATCTGGATTAATTCGCGCCACCGCCGCCTCCGCCGCAGCAACCTTGGCCATCCCGATCTGCTCTTCGCTATACAAAATCTGCCGCTGCAAATTGGATAAAGACACAGTGTCATCATCAATCACCGTCAGTCCGCCGATACCCGCAGCCGCCAGATACTGGATCGCCGGGCATCCAATGCCTCCCGCGCCAATGATTACGACCTGTGCATCGCAAAGCTGCATTTGCCCCGCGCCGCCAATTTCGTGCAGCACCATATGCCGGGCATAGCGTTCGATCTGATGATCGGTGAATTCAGCCATGAACGGGCGAGCGGCCAATTGCGAGCAAGGACTTATCCGGGCCAGCGAAATTGCATGGAGGTCCGGTACCATTGTCCCGGTGATGCCGTCCCAACTGGGCCAGCATTTCGAGCGTTTTTGGAGAGATGATCGGCAACAAATTTTTCTAGCGCCGGGCAGCCCATGGACGCGGGGATAACTTTCTGCAAATTTCCTGCAGCGCTATAATAGATAGCAGCCTCGACGCGAACGGCCACCCATTGATATCCATCCTTCGGTAAATTGCAGTCGGCCTTTTTAGCCACCCGCTCCGCCGCCAGTTCATCGCGCTGACGGTACAGGACACGCTTGCCAAAATCCGCCAGCTTTAGACTGGCAAGCGAGCGGGGAATGCTGTCCGGATCGGTGTATATCTGCGTTGGTGCTGCAGCGCTGGCCAGCGCCAAGGCCGATAATGTGACGATCATGAGCTATTCCTTTCACTGAACCTAGAATCCCGCAACCCTATCGATATCAAGTCGCTACACCCCCGTCGAGCCAAATCCGCCAGTACCGCGATCCGTTGTGTCGAGGTCGGCGACCTCAGCCATTGTTGCTTTTTGAACCGGCGCGGCCACCATCTGCGCGATCCGGTCGCCGCGATTTATGGCAAAATCCTCATCACCCAGATTGATCAGAATGACCTTGATCTCGCCGCGATAATCGCTGTCGATGGTGCCCGGCGTGTTGAGACAGGTGATGCCATATTTGGCCGCCAGCCCGGAGCGGGGACGAATCTGGACCTCATACCCATGCGGGATCGCCAGCGCAAAGCCAGTCGCCACCATCGCCCGATGCCCCGGCGCGATAACCAGCGCCTCAGCGGAGCGGATATCCATCCCTGCCGCGCCATCGGTTTCGTAGGTCGGCAGCAGCAGGTCATCCCCATTGGGCAGGCGCTTGACGGCAATTGTGATTGGTTCAGACATCGCTTAAGGGTTCACTGTTTCGGCAATTTTGGCAATCAGCCTCCGCGCAACCTGATCCTTCGGCAAACGCTCCCAAATCTCTTCGCTGGTGGCGGTGATCACATGGACGGTATTGTTATCGCCGCCCATCACATCACCCGATACGTCATTGGCTACAATCCAGTCGCAACCTTTTTTGCCGCGCTTGGCCCGAGCATGATCCGCGATAGCCTCGGTTTCGGCGGCAAAGCCGATCAGCAGTGCGGGGCGCTGT
>JBGSLY010000519.1:0-2438 GCA_041740435.1 Parasphingorhabdus sp. | reverse complement strand
CGGATAGCCGCCGATTTTCCAGCCGCGCGCAACGGCCGGCGGGGATATCTCGGCAAACGGTGCATAGGCCGCTGAAATCGCGCTGCCGTCCGAGGTCAAACTGCCCTCCCAAACAACCAGCGTGGGATCGATGATTGTCTTGCGCTCGGCCAGTTCGGTATAAAAAGCTTTCATTTCCGCCGAGTCGAGATCGACATCCTTGCCATATTTGGCTGGCCCCTCCAGCCGCGCGGCGGTGTTCGCCTTGTCTACGACATGCTGCGGCATTGCCTGCATCATGATGAAGTTAATATGGGTGATCTCGTCATAGCCCGCGCGCACTGCCTCAATCGGCCGCATGCCCGCAGGAATATGTCCGCTGACGTGCAGGCCGAGCTTATGGGCCTCGGCGGCGGCTGGTGCGATCCATTCGGGGGTCATTGAGGTGTAGAATTTCGCTCCTGATAAGCCCGCTTCCTTGACCTTGCGCACCGCCGAAATTGCCTCTTCAGCCGAACTGACGGTCAGCGCGCCTTGAGCAGCCAGGGGGTCCTTGCGGTCGATGATCACGCCGACCTTGCCATCGGGGGCAATCAACTCGCCCGCCGCGCGGCGCTTCATCATGCTCAGCGATTCGTCGATCATGGAGCCAGGGCTGCGGAAATTGGTGATCCCGGTCGCGACATTTTGCAGCAAGTTCCAATCATCGCCGCCTATATGCAGGTGTGAATCCCAAAGTCCGGGCAGCAGTGTCTTGCCCTTGCCCTCGATAGTCACCGCACCTTTTGGCGGTTTGATCGAACCCGCCGCGCCGACGGCTTTCACCTTGCCATCCTCCACCAGCACCGCGCGGTTCGGCAGATAGCGACCGGCAACCGAATCGAACAGCAGCACATTGTCGACCAGTGTCGGGGTGCGGTTGGCGGGGCTGAGGAATTTCTTGGCGACATCGCGCACCATCGCCGCTTCGGCCGCGTCTTGCGCCTCCTTAAGCTTCGGTCCGGCCGCTTCATAACCAGCAGGCAGCAAAGAAATTACACCTGCATTGCCGAAATATTTATTGTCTGAATCGAGCCAAACCGACCATGGCGAAAATCCTAATCCATTGACATGGGCAAGCTTCACAGACTTTTTGCCGTCCGGTCCGTCAATCTCGGTCGCCGCGCCAATGGAGAGGCTGGCCCGCCCGCCGGGCAACAGGTCAATGCCCTTTTCTCCGGCCTTGACCAGCGCTTCATAGTCCAACGCGTTGGCGAGCCACGGACCGCCATAAGTCGAATAGCGTTTATCGGCGAACGGCGCGCTGCCTTCGTCAATGGCGGTTTTCCAGCGCGCCACGCCGCTGGCATCGACGTTAAAATCCTCGGTCGCATCGCCCGAATCGGTGAAACCACGTATGGCTATGGAGGTAGGCCGCCCGTCAGCACCCAACACCGTCGTCTGATCGGTTTCGGTGATCCAGCCGCGCAGCGACATCGACATGCGGTGCGCGATCTTTCCGTCATCGGTTTGCCAGGCCCAGACGTCGCCATGCTTTCCGGCGGTCGAACTGATCGTATAATGCTGCGCGCTTGGCGGCGGCTTCAGCAAATCTTCTTTCGGGGTCGGGGCGGCGAGAGCCAATGAGGATGTCGCGAGCAATGACAAGGCAAGCATTTTGAGCCGCATGATTTTCCCTTCCCTGAATTAAATTGTGGGAAGTAGACCACAGGCCAGTAGCGGGTTCAAGCGGTTTGCTGCAACGCCGGTTACAATGGTCTTCTCAAGCCCCCGGCGCGACGTAAATATCGACGGGGACGTTTAGCGCGGCAAAGATTTTGCCGATCACATCGTCACCCTTGCCCTTCGCGGCGATGGCGGATTGCAGGCGCGCCGCTTCTTTTTGCCCGTTCACCGATATCATGACGGTTTTCGCGGCATAAATGGCCGCACCAGTAATGGTCACGACCGGATCATCTTCGCCATCGATTTTTACCCCGCAAGCCCGGATATCCTTTGCGCCATAGAGCGCATCGCCCAAATCGGGCCCGGGTCGCAGGCCTGCCGCGCCGCCATCTTTGCTTTGCGACAGCCAGGCCAGATCAAGCGGCCAGTGCAAATCGTGCAGGCGGGAATTGGCCGCCGACCCGGCCAGATGATAGTCCTTGTTTTCCGTCGCCATTGGAAAGACCCGCGCGCCGCGCGTCATGAACATTTGTGCCAATTTGCGCACATGGCTGCGCGGATCGTCAACCGCAACCAGCCGGTCATCGGTCGGGATGATCACGACATGTTTCCACTTGATTTGCGCCTTGGCCAGTTGCTCCAGCACCGGCATCACGGTATCGCTGACGGGCAGGGCAACCACGGCTTGTCCACGCGCGTCTAGGGCGCTTTCGATGACAAAGGCAATGTCACCGGCCAGCCCCTCGGCCATCTCCCCTAAGTCGTCAAAGTCCCACAGTTCGATTTCGTCTTCG
>JBGSLY010000518.1:0-2452 GCA_041740435.1 Parasphingorhabdus sp. | reverse complement strand
CTTGACCGCCGCCGAAGGCGCGCTGACGAAACCCAGATAGCCGTCGGGCTTTTCACCGACAGCGCCCGAGGAACGGGCGGCCTGATAAGCAGGGTCGCGCTGCGCCATCGCCGGTCCGGTCGCCACGGCAGCCAGCACAATTGCCGCGGCTACGCCGCGCAACATCGCCGAATTATCTGAAAAAAGCCCCATTAGAATATCTCCGCTTCATTCGCTATCAACGCCTTGGCATCGCCATCAAGCCGGTACACGACCTCTTGCTTGATATTGATGTTCAGGTTGATCACAATCGGCTTGTCGGGTGCAGTTACCTGCACGCATCCTGTCAACATGACGGGCCCGGCGAGCCATAGAAAAGTGATCGGTCTCCTCATACTGTCCCGAATCGCACCGATTGCGCGGTTCGTCAATTGTGCATGTCGTATAGTCATTGCTCGCTTTCGCTGGGCTGAACGCCCGATTCATCTGGGGTTTGCGTTGGTGTTGGTGATTGTAGCGGCGATTGTTGCATCGGGGGCTTCTTCAATTCTTCCTGTTGGCGCAGCAGCGCGGGCAGGTTTTGCCCGACCAGTATCGACGGATCATAATAGGCCTTGGCAGAGCTGATCAGCTGCATAAACGGCCCCTGGATGCGGACATTGAACTGAATGGGCAGCCGTGCGATCTGACGGGTGAAAAAATTCTTTGCCGCGCCATCGCCTTGCTGCAATCCGTCAAATTTGACTTCAGTGACAATCTCGCCGTCGATTGCTCCGTTCATGCCAATGGTCAATGATTGGTAGCGCAGGGACTTTAAGGCGTTGAACGCAAAATTACCGAACACGCCGAGATTTTCATAGGTAAGCTCGCCAACATAGGCCAGATTGCCGCCCCCGGCCCGGGCAACCAGATAGCCGCCGACAATTCGCCCGCCGTCCTGATCGAACACCATCGGCAATTTGCCATCGAAAATACCGGTGGCGTTCAGGTTCTCAAACTCGAATTGCTGCAAAAATTGTGCGGCATCGACGCCTTCGACGGTGAACACCATATTGCGCGGCGCTTCGGTCCCCAAATCCCAGATGGTGGGCTCCAGACGCAACATGCCGCCCGCAAACGGCCATTCCCCGCCCTCTATGCCGACCTTCAGATCGGGCAGCAGCCGGTAACGGACCTTGCCGCCAAACGCGGCCACACCGGGATTGACCTCGACCAGCGTCACGGTCTGTCCCGGCGCGGTTTCAAGGCCCAATAAATCGGTAAAGATAATTTCCCCGGCTAGCCCAGTCACCGGCCCGAACGCCGCCGCCAGATCGACATTCGACGTCCGGAAACGCCCCTCGCTCTGGACACCGTTTTCGCTCTGGTCCCAGCGGATCGCTCCGCTGCCCTCCACGGAACCCCGCACATTGGCGACAACGCCCAACGTCAATGGAGTAAGCATTTCGGGTTGCAGCGCGTCATCAAACACCAGATTGTCGACCCGTAGATCAGCCTTGCCGCTGCTGCTGGCCAAGATATGGCTAATGTCCGCACTGGCGATAACGCGGTCAATGGTCGGCTCACGCAACAACCCGGTGGCGGTGATGCGGCCATCGGCATAGACCAGCTCCGCGCCGCGCACCCGCATCCGCAAAAAGCGCGACACAGGCTGTTCATCGATAACCTCCATATTGCTGAGCGCGGAAAAGCGGCCATCCGCATAGCGCCACGCCTCTGAAATATTCTGCATCAACAACGGCACATTGGCGACTTTCGCCTCACCGCCGCTGACATTGCCGGTGATGACGGTGCCGAGCAGGCCATCGAACTGTGCCGCGGAAAACCACGTTTGCTCCTCCCCCGCGCCTATGGCGATCCGCATGTCGCTGCCCGTAACGCGGCGGTCCTGTCCGACGACGATATTTTTTGCCGCCACCGCAAAAGGGCTGCTGCCGATGCGCGCGCGCCAGTCGAGCGCGGCGATCCGCCCGCCATAGCGCAGACCGCCGGGCGACGACGCGAGGATCGCACCGCCGTTCGGGCAGAGCGAAATCTTCTGCGGCCCCGATAGCAGGTTTCCGGCCTGCAATGCCGCGAACCGGAAATCGGTACAGGATGACCAAAGCGACCATGCACCCGAAGGCCGCCACAAGCCGCTCACCGGCACCTGCAGCCCGGTGATCTGTCCGCCCGGAAATGGTCCCGATAAACCTACCCCGCCGGAAAAGCGGATGGCGCCGTCTTTGCCGCTGGCGAAAGCGAGCGATGACACCGATAGGTTGGCCAAGCCTTGGCTATACCGCTCCATCTGCACAGTACCCGCCACGCCGCCACCCATGGGACCGGGCTTCAGGTTGAGCGACAGTCCGGGCAGGCCGCCGCCGCTCAGCCGCACCTGTGCTGCGCCCATGCTGGCGATCTGGCGGGGGGAGAAGAGGAGATCAACCGGTCCGGTGGTGGTCAGCTTGGCCCCCGAACGGCTGCTCGCCAA
>JBGSLY010000517.1:0-2204 GCA_041740435.1 Parasphingorhabdus sp. | reverse complement strand
TGCACGGGCGGCAATCAATTCGACCGCCTGCTCCAGCGTCATCGCATCTTTGTCCATGGTTTTCGGCAAAGAGGCATTGGTTGTCCCATCGGTGACATAGGGGCCGTAGCGTCCGTCCATTAGCTTGATTTCCGCCGTACTGTCCGGATGTGTGCCAACAATACGCAGCGCCGCCGGTGTCCCGCGCCGCGAACCGCCGCCCTTGGCTGCATCGGCAAGCTTGGCCACCGCCGCGTTCATACCGATTTCGAACAGTTCGCTGGTGCTCTCCAGCCGCGCGGATTTGCCATTGTGGCTAAGGTACGGGCCGTAGCGACCAAG
This sequence comes from Parasphingorhabdus sp., assembly GCA_041740435.1. Taxonomy (GTDB): domain Bacteria; phylum Pseudomonadota; class Alphaproteobacteria; order Sphingomonadales; family Sphingomonadaceae; genus Parasphingorhabdus. The sequence goes on along the minus strand of JBGSLY010000517.1, from coordinate 1,883 downwards.
CTGCGCCAAAACCTCTTCGCCGCTTTCCGGATGGACGCCAACAGTTCTCGGCAGGGATAAGAGTTTGACCGCCCATTCAAGGCCAAAATCTTCGCTCGGTACGTCCTTGGGGATCGAAGCGCGCTTGGCATCTTTGCCCTCGCCAAGCTGGACATAGGGGCCAAAGCGCCCGGTTTTGCGTGATACCGTCTCGCCCGTCGCAGGATCGATGCCCAGTTCCATATCTTCGCCGCCATCATCCGCAGCCCCTGCCCCTTGGGCAAAGCGCCGGGTAAATTTGCACTCGGGATAGTTGGAGCAGGCGACAAAGGCACCAAAGCGTCCGCCGCGTAGCGCCAGCTTGCCGTCGGCGCAGCGCGGACAGCTACGCGGATCGCTACCGTCTTCATTTTCAGGAAACAGATAGGGGGCAAGAAACTTGTCGAGTTCGGCGGTAATTTCGGAAGGCTTTTGCTCCATGACCTCGGCAGTTTTTGGTTTGAAATCGCGCCAAAAGGCTTCGAGCACCTTTTGCCATTGCGCGCGGCCACCCGAAACGTCGTCGAGTTCCTCCTCCATGCCCGCGGTAAAGTCATAAGCGACATAGCGTTCGAAAAACCGTTCCAGAAATCCGGTCAGCAAGCGCCCGCTTTCCTCGGCAAAAAACCGGTTCTTTTCCACCCGCACATAGGCCCGATCGGTCAGGGTTTTGATGGTTGAGGCATAGGTCGAGGGACGGCCGATGCCCAGTTCCTCCATTTTCTTGACCAGGCTGGCCTCGGAATAGCGCGGCGGCGGCTGTGTGAAGTGCTGATCGGCACTGACCGACTTTTTGGCCGGACTATCCCCGACAGTCATTATGGGGAGCAGCGCGCCGTCTTCGTCATCGCTGTCGTCGCGGCCTTCTTCGTACAGGGCCAGAAATCCCGGAAACTTGACTACTTGCCCGGTGGCGCGCAGCCGCGTCTGGCCTGAGCCATCAACCAGTTCGACCGTCGTTCGCTCCATCCGCGCCGCCGCCATCTGGCTGGCCATCGCGCGCTTCAGGATCAGCTGATACAAACGGTCATGGTCTCCCGTTCCGGCATGGTCGCGGGTAAAGCTGGTCGGACGAATGGCTTCATGCGCTTCCTGCGCATTCTTCGCCTTGGTCTGATAGATTCGCGGCTTTTCCGGCAGATAACCGCCGTCGTAGCGATCCGAAATCGCCTTGCGCGCCGCGGAAATAGCGCTGTGGTCCATCTGCACCCCGTCGGTCCGCATATAGGTGATGGCACCGTCTTCATACAGCTGCTGCGCGATCCGCATGGTGTGGCTTGCGGAATAGCCCAGTTTACGAGCCGCCTCCTGCTGCAATGTCGAAGTGGTGAACGGCGGCGGAGGATTGCGAGTCAGTGGTTTGGTTTCAACCGACTCAATGCGAAATAATCCCGCCTCGACCGATGCCTTGGCTGCTTCCGCCATCACCGCATTGGTCAGCGTCATTTTGTCGAGTTTTTCGCCCTTCCAATGGGTCAGTCGGGCCGTGAATTCCTGTCCATCCTGCTCCATGGTCGCGGCAACCGACCAATATTCCTGGGCACGGAAAGCCTCTATCTCCCGCTCCCGCTCGACAATCAGGCGCAGCGCGACCGATTGGACACGTCCCGCCGATTTCGCGCCGGGCAGCTTGCGCCACAATATCGGCGACAAGGTAAAGCCAACCAGATAATCCAGCGCACGCCGCGCGAGATAAGCGTCAATGAGGTCGGTATCGAGCGCACGGGGTTTACCCATCGCCTCGGTCACCGCCGCCTTGGTGATCGCGTTAAAGGTCACTCGATCAACGATCTTGGGCAAGGCCTTGCGCTTTTCCAGCACTTCGCGCACGTGCCAGCTAATCGCTTCGCCTTCGCGGTCAGGGT
>JBGSLY010000516.1:0-4592 GCA_041740435.1 Parasphingorhabdus sp. | reverse complement strand
GCCGTGCAGCCGGGGTTCCGGTTGAAATCGTCCCCGGCATCAGCGCGGCACTCGCCTGCGCCAGCCAAGTACGCCTGCCCCTCACCCACCGCGATGCGGCCAGCGCCGTGACCTTTGTCGCTGGTCAGTGCAAGGGCCTGTCCGAGCAAAACTGGGCCGGTCTGGCGGGCAAGGGCCGCACCTTGGTTATTTATATGGGCATCGCCAACGCGGGGGCGATTGCTGACAAACTGATCGCCGACGGACTTTCTCCAGATTTCCCGGCAATTGTCATCGAGAACGGAGGCCGCGAAAACTTTCGCGCGCTGCGGACCATTTTGACCGATCTGGGCGACATGACGGTCCGCAAGGACGTCAAAAGTCCCGCGCTGATCGTGGTTGGTGACGTGGTTCGCTATGCCGATGCGCAAGACGAACTGCGCACGATTTTCCATCAGGCAGAGGTTGTTTTTGAAACAGAGGTAGGGGCATGAAAATTTTAACGGGCAATGACCTGAAAACCGGTGATGTGACGTGGTGGACCGGCAGTTCTTGGTCACGGCATATAGAAGATGCTGTCGACGTGGGCGACGCTGGCGATGGAATACTCGAAACCGAATCAGCGGCGCAGCGAGTCAATTCAGCCTATATCATCGACGCGCAGCCATCGGACCTTGGCCCGGTGCCTAGCCATATCAAGGAGCGTGTTCGCGCATCCGGCCCCTCGGTTCGCCCCGACCTGTGTATCAAACCCGCCGATCCGGCGGCTGGCAATTGGACCAACTGACATGTATCAATATGACAAATTTGACCAGCAACTGGTCGATGAGCGCGTCGCCGAATTTCGCGACCAAGTGGAACGGCGGCTGTCCGGCGAATTGTCGGAGGAGCATTTCCGGCCCTTGCGGTTGATGAACGGCCTCTATCTGCAACTGCACGCTTATATGCTGCGCGTTGCGATTCCTTATGGCACGCTGAGCGGTCCTCAGATGCGAATGCTCGCACATATCGCCCGCAAATATGACCGCGATTATGGCCATTTCACCACCCGGCAGAATATTCAGTATAACTGGATCAAGCTGGAAGAAACGCCCGACCTGCTCGCCGATCTGGCCAGCGTAGAGATGCACGCGATCCAGACCAGCGGCAATTGCATCCGCAATATTTCCTCCGACCAGTTTGCCGGAGTGGCCGCCGATGAAGTCGCCGACCCGCGCCCCTGGGCCGAATTGTTGCGGCAATGGTCAAGCTTTCACCCCGAGTTTTCCTTCCTGCCGCGCAAGTTCAAAATTGCGGTAATCGCCAGCGAACAGGACCGGGCGGCGATGCGGCTGCACGACATTGGCATCCAGCTTGTCCGCAATGAAGCAGGTGAACTCGGCGCGAAATTCTTCGTCGGTGGCGGCATGGGCCGCACCCCGATGATTGCCCCCGAAATCCGTGATTTTGTACCCGCCGATGACCTGATCAGCTATTCCGAGGCCTGCATGCGGGTCTACAACCGCTATGGCCGCCGCGACAACAAGTACAAGGCGCGGATCAAGATTCTGGTCCACGAACTGGGCGCCGACGAATACCGGCGTCAGGTTGAGGAAGAATTTGCGCATATCAAAACACTGAACCTCGATCCGCCGCTGGCGGAGCTGGAGCGGATTACCGCACTGTTCGGCGAACCCGCTTATGATACGGCGGCCCCCGATGACATTGACCTGTCCCATCCCGGTTTTACCGCATGGGTGAAGCAGAATGTCTCCGCCCACAAACAAGCCGGCTATGCGATTGTCAGCATCAGCCTGAAACCTGTCGGCGGCATCCCCGGCGATGCGACCTCGGCGCAAATGGACCTGATGGCCGATCTGGCGGAACGCTATAGTATGGATGAACTGCGTGTCACGCACAGCCAGAACATCGTCCTGCCCTATGTCCGCAAGGCAGACCTGTTTGATTTGTGGCAGCAGCTTGACGCGGCGGGCCTTGGCAGCGCGAACATCGACTTGATCGGCGATATTATTGCCTGTCCGGGCCTCGATTATTGCACTCTGGCCAATGCCCGCTCCATCCCGCTAGCTCTCAAAATCAGCGAAAAATTCGCTGATCCGGAAAAGCAGCGCGATCTAGGTGAGCTCAAGCTTAAGATTTCCGGCTGTATCAATGCCTGCGGCCACCACCATGCCGGACATATCGGCATTTTGGGTGTCGATCGCAAAGGCGTGGAAAATTACCAGTTGCTGCTCGGCGGTTCGGGCGCAGAGGACGTCAGCCTCGGCAAGATAACCGGCCCCGGCTTTGACGAGGACGGCGTGGTCGCTGCGCTGGAGCGGGTCACCGATTTCTACCGCAAACAGCGGCAGGACGGCGAACGCTTTCTCGACACTTATCGCCGGCTTGGCATGGAACCGTTTAAAGAGGTGATTTATGCCTGATATTCTGAATTTCCGCGATCGTGCGCCGAGCGAAGAAGCTTCGGTTTCCTTGGACGCGTTTCTGGATCAGTCCAACGCCAATGCGGTCAAAATCGAACCGGGCGAAGATGCTCGCCTGCTGCTGCCGATGCTCGACCGAATTTCGCTCGTCGAAGTCAGCTTTCCAGTTTTTGGCGACGGTCGCGGCTATTCGGCAGCTCGGATTTTGCGCGAGGCAGGCTATACCGGCGAATTGCGCGGCAGCGGCGAAATTTTGGTCGACCAGATCAATTTTCTACGCCGCTGTGGTTTTGACAGCTTCGCTCCGCAGACTCCGCTGAGCCCAGCGGCAGTTGACCGCGCCTTGTCGCAATTTTCCGAGGTGTATCAGGCAACCGGCGATGGCCGTAGTCCAGTCTGGGCGCTGCGTCATGGCTAGTGCGCTTGCCCGGCGGGTTGATGTGATCGACACTCGGCCGGCCTATGTTCAGGCCGATGCCGACGCGCTGAACGCCCGCTTTCAAGGCGTCGCCACGCTGACTATGCTACAGACTTTGCATGCGGAGGCGCTGTGGGGGACAACCGCCGTTGTCTCGTCGTTCGGCACCGAAAGCGCTGTGCTGCTCCATTTGGTGGCCGCAGTCAGCACCGATATTCCAGTGATCTTTGTCGATACGATGAAGATGTTTTCCGAAACCCTCGCCTATCGTGAGACACTGATTGATCAATTGGGGTTCACCCATTCGTCGGTCATCCAGCCGCTGGCCGAAGTCATCGCCGCGAAGGATGAAAACGGCCTGCGCTGGTCATGGGACCCAGATGGCTGCTGCGAGATTCGCAAGGTCGAACCCCTCGCCCGCGCCAAGGCCGGATTGGATAGCTGGATTTCCGGACGCAAGGCGTTTCAGTCATCGACCCGGCAAAACCTGCCGCGTTTTGAAATTGAAAATGGTCTGCTCAAGATCAACCCACTTGGTGACTGGGTCAAGGCCGATTTGGAGGCTTATTTCGAAACCCACGCCCTGCCCCGCCACCCGCTGGAGGCGCAAGGCTATCTCTCCGTCGGCTGCGCGCCGTGCACGACCAAGGTCGCACCCGGCGAAGACCCGCGCGCCGGACGCTGGCGCGGATGGGAAAAAACCGAATGCGGTATCCATGGCGAAGTCGTGCCGGTGGCCGAAGATAAACCCGGGTTCGATCCGGTTTTTTGAGGTTTTTTCGTCAGAAAGCGAGCATGAAGTCCGTCACCAAGCGTTGCCAAAAGGTGACCGGACGACCATGATGACGGCGGGTAAAATTCCCCATTGCGAGACGGTCGGCCCAGCGGCCGCCGGACACGGTGCATCCCGACCCGGCACACCGCCCTCTTGTCATTTCTGCACCAAACAATGATGAGCGAAGCGAGCCGGACGCCTCCGGCTCGCTCCCTTCGCAATGACAAAATTTATACGTGCAACGCTGGTATTACCCGACTGTCATGCCCTTGATCCGACCCGGATTGGCGGGCGGTTCGCCTTTGGGCAGGGCGTCGATATGCTCCATGCCCGCAACCACTTCGCCCCAGACGGTATATTGCCGGTCAAGGAAGCCCGCATCGTCGAAGCAGATGAAAAACTGGCTGTTGGCGCTGTTGGGATTGTTGGTCCGCGCCATCGAGCAAGTCCCGCGTACATGGGGAACCGCGTTGAATTCCTGCGCTAGATCGGGCTTGGAAGATCCGCCCATGCCTGACCCATTGGGGCAGCCGCCCTGCGCCATAAAGCCGGGAATGACGCGGTGGAACACGACGCCGTCATAAAAGCCTTCGCTGGCAAGCTCGGTAATCCGCTCAACATGCTTCGGCGCGACGTCGGGACGCAGCTTGATTTCGACATCGCCATGGTCGAGGTGAATGGTCAGTTTTTCATGGGGCTTTTCATGGGCCAAGGGAATTTCCTTCATTGATGTATCGCAAAACTAGCCCGCCGGGACGGGGTTCGGTGCCTATATAAAGCGGGCAAAGGCAAATGCCAGCGTCCATGCCGAAAATTGTCACAAAACATTGCCATTTACTATCGGTCGCGCCTAAACAGCCGCCAGCCAGGGTCAGCCAGCGATATCGGAAGGGAGCGTCAAAATGGTCGACAGATTTGATGCCCCCGATGCTCAGCATGACAGCAATCCCTCGCTCGATGAAGACAATCGCCTGACTCAGGCCTTTGTGCGTTCGGT
>JBGSLY010000515.1:0-5843 GCA_041740435.1 Parasphingorhabdus sp. | reverse complement strand
GCCATTGGCGGCTAGTTCCGACAGCACCTTTTTGTGCAGCCAGATATTTTCTTCGGCTTTGCCGCTATAATCGGCGTCGCCCAGTTCCTGCGCGAGTTCCTTGCGCTCGGCAAAGCTGGCGTCCATGCCGACCAGCTTCATTAGGTCGACAACCGATGAGCGCCAGTTGAGCTTGTCCGCGCCGGGCATCGCATCAAGCTGCGCCGCGACATCGACTTCGCTGATCGCAACGGGCGCCGCGGGAGCAGCAGGAGCGGCGGTGGTTTCCATCGGGATCGCTTTGGGGGCAGGCTTAGGGGTTTCTTCTTTTTTGCCGAAAATGGCGTTTTTGATTTTGCTGAAAATACTCATGACAATCTCCTATTTTTACTCGGTCGCGGGCAGCGCACATTCGATGCTGCAACCAGATGCTCTTATCATCCTTCGCCGCATTGACCGAGTCAAATCAAGAGTAAGCCGGGCAGCCCGGCAAATTGTAAAATCATCTCGCGCCGAATAAAAATCCGATGCGGAGACAAAAATATGCTAAAGGCTCTGGCAACAGCCTACGCCTCTTTGGGCAGTGAAAGGGAGAGTGACATGAATATTGCAGATATTTTACAGCAAGCGGGCGGAATCGAATCGATGGCCCGTGAATTGGGTGTGGATCAAAGCACTGCGATGAGCGGCGCGGCGGCATTGCTGCCCGCAATTTTGGGCGGATTTAAGAAGACAACCCAGGCGCAGCCAAGCGGGCTTGAAGGTCTCGCCGGGATGCTGGGCGGCCTTGGCGGCGGCGGATTGCTCGATGCGGTGATCGGTCCGCAGCCGACCCCGGTGGAGAAAGGCAATGAAATTCTGGGCAATATCTTCGGTTCTAAAGAAGTGAGCCGCACTGTAGCATCGACGGCGGCTAACCAGACCGGGATCAGCAGCGATTTGCTGAAAAAAATGCTGCCCATCGTTGCGATGATGGTTGCGGGCTATATGGCCAAGCAAAGCGGCGGTGCTGGCGGATCTGCTGGCGGCGGGGGTTTGGGCGGTCTGATTGGCGGCCTGCTCGGCGGTGGTAACAAGCAGCAATCGTCGGGGCTGGGCGGTATCGCATCGATGCTCGACATGGACGGCGACGGCAATCCACTCGACGATATTCTCGGGATGGCCAGCAAGATGGCCCGTTGATTGACATTATCATAATCGGAGTAAGCCAATGAAATTATTTGATAATCTGATGAACATGCTACCAGAAAACCTGAAGTTGGACGATTTGGCGCAAAAGGTTGGCCTCAATGTCGATGAACTGAAAACGGCGGGTGAATCGCTGTTCACCAAGTTGAAGGATGGCAGCGTCGACAAAGCGACGGCAATCCGCGAAGCCGCTGCTGAAACCGGAATTGATGCCGAGAAGCTGAAAAACCTGATGCCAGCCATGGCGGAAAAGCTGGGTTTGGACGGTGAGGGCAGCCTGATGGACAAGCTGAACGGCGAAAACGGCTTGCTGGGCAAGGTGACGGGCATGCTTGATCGCGACGGCGACGGCAATCCGCTCAACGACCTGACCAACATGGCCAAGGGTTTCTTCAAGAAGTAACTTCCAAACTTCGGCCTTGCAATTGCATTTGCCTTCCGCCATAGGCCCCGCTTCCGATCCGGCTCTGCTGGAACGGAGGCGAAGAAAGCCGGAGGGGCGTGTCTGCATGGTGCGGCGTCAGCGATCGGTAATGTAAAGGAAAACGCCATGCCGTTATACGAGCATGTGTTTCTTGCACGTCAGGATCTGTCACAAGCACAGGTTGATGCATTGGCGCAGGAAGCCACCAAGATTGTAGAAGAAAACCTAGGTGCGGTTGTCAAGACCGAGACCTGGGGCCTGCGTTCGCTGGCTTATAAGATCCAGAAGAACCGCAAGGCGCATTATGTGCTGCTGTGCCTCGATGCACCCGCCGGTGTGGTCGAAGAGCTGGAGCGTCAGACCCGGATCAACGAAGACGTGCTCCGCTTCCTGACCATTCGCGTGGACGAGCATGAAAAGGGCCCGTCGGTAATGATGCGCAAAGCTGAGCGCAGCGACCGTCCCGCCCGCCCGCCGCGCCGCGACCGCGACGACAATTATTCCAGCGATGAGGAGTCCTGATCATGGCACGACCCTTTTTCCGCCGCCGCAAAACCTGCCCCTTTTCGGGTAAGAATGCGCCCGCGATTGACTATAAAGACACGCGTCTGCTTCAGGGTTATATCTCTGAGCGCGGCAAGATTGTCCCCAGCCGCATCACCGCCGTTTCCGCAAAGAAACAGCGGGAATTGTCCAAAGCCATCAAGCGCGCCAGCCATCTTGGCCTGCTGCCCTATCTCGTGAAATAAGGAGCCGGTCCCATGGAAATTATTTTGCTGGAACGCATCGAAAAACTGGGCAGTATCGGCGACGTTGTCACCGTGAAAAACGGTTATGCGCGCAACTATCTGCTCCCCAACAAAAAGGCGCTGCGCGCCAATGAATCGAACCGCAAGCTGTTCGAAGCCAACAAGGCGCAGATCGAAGCCGATAACGCAACCAAACGCGCCGAGGCCGAAAAGGAAGCGGGCAATGTGGATGGCAAGCAGGTCGTTCTGATCCGTGCCGCCTCCAACTCCGGTCAGCTTTACGGTTCGGTCAGCGTCCGCGACATCGCCGACGCGCTCGCCGAACAGGGCGCGCATGTCCAGAAAAGCATGATCGTCATGGAAAAGCCGATCAAGGCGCTGGGCGTGTCCGATGTCCGCATCAAGCTGCACCCCGAAGTATCGGTGACCATCACCGTCAATGTGGCCCGTTCCGACGACGAAGCGGCGCTGCAAAAGGATGGCATCGATGTGATTTCGCAAATGTTCGAAGACGAACAGGCCGAGTCAGCCGCGAACGCACTTGAACCGGATAGCGAAGAATATGGAGATGAAGCCGAAGAGGCCGCATCGGAGTCCGATCAAGCGTAATCCGCTTGAAATTGAACGATATAAATCAAGCCGCCCCTAACCGGGCGGCTTTTTTTATGGCTTTTCAGTGAAGCATCTTTCGCTATGATAGTGGGGATTCGATTTAAAAGGAAAAGACAGTGCTAACTTTCAGGAAAAATATTTTGTCTTTATACTTTGGGCTTTCGGCACTGATGTGTTCCACGACATTGGCCGCAGCACCTCCATTATCGGCCTATGGCGAACTTCCCGGACTTGTAGATGCGGCAATTTCTCCATCGGGCAATCGTATCGCTGTAATTGGTGCGATAGGCGGGAAAAGGGCGTTGATTGTGATGTCAGCGGATAAAAAGCCGCTCACACAAGTGGCAATAGGCGACAACAAGGTGCGCTATATTGACTGGATAGGTGAAGAGCAGGTGCTTGTTGTGTTGACCCAGACGGAAAAGTTGGGACTTGATTACACCACCGACAAAGCCGAATTTTCCAAAGGCATGATCATCCCTGTGCAGGGCGATAAAATAGAATATGTTTTCCAGAAACAGCGCGATATCGTCCCTACCATCTTCGGTGATTATGGAATTCGCAACGTCAATGGTGTCTGGACCGGATATTATGGGGCACTGGCCATTGAACGAAATTTGCAGAACCAGACATTTTTCATAAACTATAATCCCACCCTCTACGCGCTAGATTTCACAAAAAATATTGCGAAGAAAGCAGATGGCCCAGCACCATCAGGCCGCAGCAAAAGCTGGATTCTGGATGAAAATGGCGATCCAGTTGTCAAATTCGAAATGGAATCCGAAACCGGTAAGTGGCAAATCCGCAATGTATCGGGACTGGTTCTAAAAGAAGGGGTGGATCCTTTGGGCCAAGCCGGCCTTGTTACCTTGGGGAAGGACGGTGACACAATCATCTACAGCATCGTGGGTGGCGATGACGGTCGGGTTCATTGGTATGAAATGCCTTTGGATGGAGGGAAGGAGCAAGAGGTTCTGGCGGATACTGAGGTTGTTCGGCTTTACAAGGACAACCTGACCGGGCGCTGGCTGGGTTATCTGAAAGGCGGTGAGAATCCGGAAGCCATCCTATTCGATCCCATCAAACAGAGTGCAGCGAGAAAAATTAGGAAAACATTCGGGAAACTGCATGTCAGAATGGAGGACTGGAATCAGGAATTCACCAAATTTCTTGTAAACACTAGCGGCAACGGCGACAGCGGAACCTGGTGGTTGGTCGATACATCGGCGAATACCGCGGTTGATGTCGGCTATGAACGCATGCTGGTTAATCCCGGAGATGTTGGCCCAATTTCTACGATTGCGTATACCGCGGCAGACGGGATGGCGATGGATGGTATCCTCACTCTTCCTCCGGGAAAGTCGGTCACAAATCTGCCGACAATCATGTTGCCGCATGGTGGGCCTCACTCGCATGACGAAGCGCAATTCGATTGGTGGGCACAGGCCTTTGCGTCGCGCGGCTATGCGGTTTTTCAGCCTAATTTTCGAGGATCGACCAACCGAAACGAGGCCTTTGTTCGGGCTGGCTATGGCGAGTGGGGCAAGAAAATGCAGACGGACATATCGGACGGACTTGCAGAACTGGTCAAGCGGGGCATCTCCGATCCCAAGCGGGTCTGTATCATGGGCGCAAGCTACGGCGGTTATGCGGCGCTTGCCGGTGTCACATTGCAGAACGGCCTTTACAAATGTTCGGTATCGGTTGCCGGTGTCAGCGACTTGAGAAAGCTATATTATACCGAGTTAAGAGAGAGCGGCGGCAATGCTTTGACCCGACGGAATTTGAAGCAATCGATCGGCGAACCATCGGGACTGGAACAAGTATCACCCAATCGCTTCGCCGCGCGGGCCGATGCGCCGATTTTGCTGATCCACGGAAAAGACGACACCGTGGTCCGATTTGATCAGAGCAAGGACATGGCCGATGCGCTGCAAAGTGCCGGAAAACCGTATGATGTGGTTGTCCTCAAAGAAGAGGATCACTGGCTTTCCAGAGAAGAGACACGCAAGCAGATGCTGGATGCGGCTATGGCATTTGTGTTGAAGCATAACCCACCGCAATAGGTGTCTAGGGGCAAGAGACTTAATGGCGCGATTTATCATGATTTGATGCGTAAATTCGCCTTCTTAGAAGGGTAGGGGAGAGAAATAATTATGCGGGCACGTGTTGTGTTGGGCTTGCTTTGGTTTTGTCTGGCCCTGATGATCGTTTCTTACCCGGCAGCCGCCGCACCGCCGCTGGAGGCCTATGGGCAGTTACCGGGCATGTCCGATGGCAGCAATATCGCCGTCGGGTAAGCGGGTGGCCTTTGTTGCGGACATGGACGGTAAGCGTTACTTGTTCGCCGTCGATGATCAGAAGCAGGCGCTGCTTCGCATTCCGGTTGATGAAATCAAGGTCCGCGACCTGCAATGGGCGGGCGATGAGCATATTTTGCTCACTGTTTCGCAAACCAATGCTCTGGGACTAGGCTTCACCACTGATAAAGCGGAAATTTTCCAAGCTATGATTGTATCGCTGACCGATAAAAAGGTGTCGGCGGTATTCGATCGCCAGCGGTCCATAGCCAAAGGCGTGTTCGGCCAATATGGCATCCGGCGGATCAACGGACGCTGGACCGGATTTTTTGGCGGTATTGAGATGTCGCGGGACCTGACCAGCGGCTATTTTCTGGATCGCACCCAGCCAAGCCTGCTCGCCATTGATATCGCCAAAAACTCGGCTGAAATGGCCGATGGTCCTGCCGGCGATGGGCAATATAAACGATGGATCGTCGATGCCAATGGCACCACGGCAGCGACATTGGTCGAAAACGACAAGAGCGGCATCTGGCGGATAGAGAATGGGAGCGGCAAAAAGATCGCGGAGGGTGTCAATCCCAATGGCGG
>JBGSLY010000514.1:0-2699 GCA_041740435.1 Parasphingorhabdus sp. | reverse complement strand
CCGCGAAGGCGGGAGCCTTCCAGTATTTGATGTTGCGGAGGTTCCCGCCTAGGCGGGAACACCGGTTTTTGTGCCCAGCCATTCCGCAAAATCAGTCCGAGCGCGCGCCGCGTAAGCACCCTTGCGCTCCTTCTTTTTGATCCGTTCTGCAAAGGGCGGGAACAGGCCAAAGTTGACGTTCATCGGTTGATAGTGGCTGGCATCCGCGCCGCCGGTGATGTGTTCCAGAAGTGCGCCTATCGACGTCGTTTGCGGTGGCGGTGTCCAATCCCGGCCCTGGAGCTCCGCCGCGACCATCCGGCCAACAACCGCTCCGACCGCCGCGCTTTCAACATAGCCTTCGCAGCCGGTAATTTGACCGGCAAAGCGGATATGTGGTGTGGTTTTTAGCCGCAGTTGGCGGTCGAGCAGCTTGGGCGAATTGATAAAGGTGTTGCGGTGCAGCCCGCCTAGCCGGGCGAATTCGGCGTTTTCGAGGCCCGGTATGGTGCGGAACAGTTCAACCTGCGCCGCATATTTCAGTTTGGTCTGGAACCCGACCATGTTCCACAATGTCCCGATGGCATTGTCCTGCCGCAATTGGACCACAGCATAAGGCCAGCGACCGGTGCGCGGATCGTCAAGGCCAACGGGCTTCATCGGGCCGAAGCGCAGCGTCTCCCGCCCTCGCTCCGCCATCACCTCTATCGGCATACAGCCTTCGAAATAGGGTGTGTCTCTCTCCCATTCGCGAAATTCGGTTTTTTCGCCGTCGATCAGCGCCTGGACAAAGCGGTCATATTGTTCGCGGTCCATCGGGCAGTTGATGTAATCTTTGCCGTCGCCTTCGGGGCCAACCTTGTCCCAGCGCGATTGCATCCAGGCGAGGGACATGTCGATGCTGTCGCGGTAAACAATCGGTGCGATGGCATCGAAAAAGGCGAGAGAGTCGGCGCCAGTCGCGGCCCCGATACTGTGAGCAAGCGATGCAGCGGTCAGGGGGCCGGTCGCGACAATGGTCAATCCGCTGTCGGGCAGCTTATCGACCCGCTCGCGCACGATGGTGATATTGGGATGCGCCAGCAGCGCCCGGGTCACGTCTCCGCTGAACAAATCGCGGTCAACCGCCAGCGCCGATCCGGCCGGCAGGCGGTGCCTGTCCGCTGTGCTTAGGATGATTGAGCCCATATCGCGCATTTCGGCGTGTAACAGGCCGATGGCGCTGTTGGTCGCGTCGTCGCTGCGAAAGCTGTTCGAGCAGACCATTTCGGCCAGCGCGTCGGTCTGGTGCGCCGGGGTCATCTCGCCCGACCCACGCATTTCGGACAGGCGAACGCGGATTCCGGCCTCAGCCAACTGCCACGCCGCCTCCGATCCGGCTAGGCCGCCGCCGATGATATGCACTTGTGTGTCTGTCATGGCGCGTGCTTGATGGCGCTCGGTGCGAATGTCAATCTGGCGGTAAGGTTTCGTGCATGATAAGGCGCGGACGATGAAACGCGCTTTTGCCGAGTCCCGCCCATTTCTTTTGCTCAGCCTGTTTTTTGGGATCAGCTATTATTTCCTGTTTGTCCTGAACGCACCGGAAGTTGCTGACCCGATCAAAATGCTGTGGAAGGGCGCCGGGGTCGGTTTTCTCGCGGTCTTTGCCATGGTCAGATTGCACCGGCGTGACGGGAAGATGCTGGGCGGGATCATGGCGCTGGGGGCCGTCGGTGACATATTGATTGAGCTGGACTTGATTTGGGGGGCGATAGCCTTTGCATTGGGTCATGTGCTGGCGATAGGATTTTACGCGCGTTTTCGCCGCCACCGCCTGGCGTTCAGTCAAAAGCTGTTTGCGATTTTGTTGGTGCCTGCGGTGGTGTTCATCGCTTGGGCTATACCGTTCAACCGGGCGGATGCGGCCGGATTTGCCTTTTACAGCTTGCTGCTGTCGGGGATGGCGGCGATGGCGTGGACCAGTCGCTTTTCGCGCTACCGCGTAGGGCTAGGCGCGATGATGTTCGTGGCGTCGGACCTACTGATTTTTTCGCGTACCGGACCACTGGAAACCAGCATCATTCCCGACCTGCTGATCTGGCCGCTCTATTATTTCGGCCAGTTCCTGATCGCCACTGGTGTAGTCGCCACCCTGCGTCATGAAATGGCGGCGGAAAGCGCCGATCCGGTGTGAATGCCCTCCCCGAAGGGAGAGGCAATTAGTCTTTGCCCTCTCTCTTAGTGGGAGGGGGGGGGAGACTTGCGATCTTTGATTGCGAGTCGCAGCGGTGTGTGGGTCAGGACGGCCAGTGTTTTTGTGTTTGGTCGGGCATAATGGGTAAGGAGGAGGCACACTATGTTACGACGCAAAGAGGCTGTGATCCCGGCTGAGGAGCAGCATGAACTTCGTGCCATGGAAAGACCGCAAGCCGCTGGCGACGGCCCTGCGGGCTGTTTACAAGGCTATTAATGCCAAGGCCGCGGAAGCGGCGCTGATGTCTTTTGAAGCCAGCGAATGGGGCCAGCGTTATCCCGCCATCAGCAAGCGCAATGATATCACGCAGATTAAGCCTAAGACGGTCAGCGGACAGTGAACGGAACGCAATCGAACGATTCTTAGGAGCGATTTCCAGTGAAATGGAACATCTTCCGGCTCGGAAATCGCGAAAAACAAGGAATCTAGCGCGGTGATCTGATTCAATCAGATTGAAAAACGCTCTAATTCATGCCTTCTGAAC
>JBGSLY010000513.1:0-3182 GCA_041740435.1 Parasphingorhabdus sp. | reverse complement strand
CGGGCAATGGCTGACGTTGATGGCGCAGAACTCGCTAAGCAAGCTTCCATGGATGACGGCAGCATGGCCGCGCTTTTGCTGATGGTTGTCGGCGAGGAAGAGGCGGCTGCAATCCTGTCGCGGATGGAGCCCGATGAAGTGACCAAATTGGGTCAGGCGATGATGGCGCTGTCCGATGTGACCGAGCATCATGTGGCGGAAATGCTGGATCGCTTTGCCGAAAAAGCGATGGCAACCACCACCATCGGGCACCGAGCCGAAGCCACGGTCGCTAGGGTGTTGGAACGAGCGTTGGGTCCGTCGCGGGCGGCACCGATGCTCGAAAAAATCTTGCCCGATGCTCGTTCGACCCGGTTTGACCATCTGAAATGGATGGAAACCGCCGCATTGGTCAAACTGCTGGCGGATGAAAATCCGCAGACTATCGCGCTCACCCTGACTTTTCTGTCGTCCGAAAAGGCCGGAGCGGTGTTGCAAGGATTTGATCCGGCGGTGCAAGACGAAGTGGTTTACCGCATTGCGATGATGCAGACGGTCTCTGCCGAAGCGCTCAATGACCTCGAAATTTTGCTGTCGCGTAGCATTGATGTCAGCGCGGCGGTGGTCACCCATACCGGGGGGATCACCGACGCCGCCGCCATTATGAATGCCGTTGGCAAGGCCGATGAAGCGCGGATTATGAAGGAACTGCAGCGCCGAGACAAGGACCTAGCGCGGGCGATCCGGGAGGAAATGTTCGTCTTTGCCGACCTGTTTGCTCTGGACGACAAGACGCTGGGCACTGTGCTGCGCGGAGTGGAAAATGCGGCGCTGATCCTAGCGATCAAGGGAGCTACCCCGGAACAGGCCCAGCGGATGTTGGGCTGTATGTCGAACCGCGCGGCGCAGTCGATCCAAGACGAGATATCGGAGATGGGTCCGGTTAAAGTCGAAGATGTGATCGCTGCGCAGAAACAGGTCGTTAATGCGGCGCGCAATTTGGCGGATGCGGGCAGCATCATGCTCGGCGGAAAGGGCGGCGAATTTGTCTGATTTTATCCCCTTTGCGACCGCACCAGCGGCGGGTGAATTTTCTGGCTCCGCGCCGAAGGGCGAATTCGTGCCGCTGGAATGCCTGCCGCAGGAAACCCCCCAGCAAAGCAGCGAAGATGCCGCGCCCGACTGGGATGCCCTTTGTGATACGGCTCGCCGGGAAGGATGGGAGGCGGGTTTTCTGGCGGCTCAGCATCTGCAGGATGGCGAAAATGCCTCCCGCAACCGGCTGGCCGAGTCGCTGGGAAATCTTGAACTTCAGGATACAGAACAACTTAGGGCGGCGCTCGGTAGCCTGTTGATCCGCCAGCTGGAGCTTTGCCTGGGCACCCTAAGCTGTGATGCGGAGGTGTTGCAGCAGCGATGCGATACGGTTTTCGCGTTTCTTGAAGAACGACAGCAGGGGGTCAGGCTGGAGATTGCTGCGACCGATGCAGGGCTAACGGCGGGTCTGCGCTCTCCCTTCCCGATTGTCTTTGCCGATGATCTTAAGGCGGGCTCGGTCCGGCTGGTGACCGACAAAGGCGCGGTTGAGCATGGCTCGTGTGTTCAGATTGCTGCGTTTGCCGCCGCGATAACGGGGGAGGGCGGCAATGCTGCGCATGGATAGCCAGACTGTGACAGCGCTCTGCAACTCCGCTTGCACCGCGGAACAGTTGCCGCGAGAGGTGGGCCGCGTCGCTGCCTGCTCTGGTGACATTGCGGAAATATCGTGACTCTCCGCGCCAAAAGGGTCGTTGGTGGTAATCGAAACCGCGAACGGCACCTCCAGCAATGCCGAAATCACCGGCTTTCGGGCCGGGGTCAGCTTCGCCTCCCTGTTACAGCGAACGGCAAATATCGCGCCCGGTGACCGGGCCTATATCCGTTCCGCCGCCAGCCAGATCAGGGTCGGTGCCGACCTGCTTGGCCGGGTATGCGGGCCTTTGGGCGAACTGCTTGATGGCTTGCCTCCGCCGTATCTGGAAGATCACTGGCCGCTCAATGGGGTCAGCGAAAACGTGTTGCGACGGGGCCGAGTGACCGTGCCAATGCAAACTGGTCTCCGCGCTTTGGACGCGCTCATGCCGATTGGCTATGGTCAGAGGGTGGCGATTATGGCGGGCTCGGGCGTCGGAAAATCCGTGCTGCTTGGCCAGATTGTTGGCGGATGTGACGTCGACGTTATCGTTGTTGGGCTGATCGGTGAGCGGGCGCGCGAAGTATCCGATTTTGTTGAGACGGGCCTGGACACGGCGCGCCGCAGCCGAACTGTAATTGTTGCGGTATCCGCCGACAACGCCCCCTTGCTTCGGATTCGCGCTATGATGCGGACAGCGGCGATGGCTGAATATTTCCGTGCCAAGGGGCTGCGCGTACTGTTGCTGATCGACAGCCTGACCCGCGTTGCGCATGCGCAGCGGGAGATTGGCCTTGCCATGCACGAACCGCCAACGATGAAGGGCTATCCGCCCAGTGCCGTTGCTCTGATCCCGCAAATCATTGAACGTGCCGGGGTTGACCGGGTTTCCGGAGGATCGATCACAGCCTTCTATACCGTGCTCGCCGATGGCGATGATATGGACGATCCGATTGTCGATGCCGCCCGCGCGATTGCCGACGGACATATCTTGCTGCGCCGATCACTGGCCAATGCCGGCATTTATCCTGCGATAGATATTGCCGCATCCCTAAGCCGGATAGCACCACAGTTGATGGGGCTGGAGCAAGCCGCAGCGGCACGAAATTTTCGGGCCCTTTGGTCGCACTGGCAGGACAATCGGGATCTGGCCCTAATGGGCGCCTATCAGCCCGGCGGCGATCCGCAGGTTGATCTGGCCATGGCGCGGCAGAGCGATTTGACCCGGTTTCTTATGCAATCTCCGGACGTCGTCGCGGAACGTGATGCGGCCATCGCAACTTTGATCCGGGAATTTTCAGCATGAACGCGGCCCTGCAATCGGCGAAGCGTCGCCGCGATATTTTGGCATTGAAGGCAAAGGCGGCGGCTGTACAACAGGCGCGCGCTGGCCAGAGCCTTGCCAAACACCAAAAAACCGACACCCGAATCCGCGCAATCCGCCGCGAAAATGCGGATGTATCTGGGGTACAAACCGCCTCTGGAATAGCCGCTAAGTTGGAATGGTCTGACCGCTTGCGCCGGGCGGCAG
>JBGSLY010000512.1:0-6870 GCA_041740435.1 Parasphingorhabdus sp. | reverse complement strand
CGGATATCTTTCACCACCCGCTCCGCGGGAGCCTTTGAGTGTTTTGCGTTCATTTCCGTTCCTTACAGTCACTGCAATGAAACCAAAACACTCCCTTATTTTATGCAGCCAGTCTGTCTATTGAATGATGACGGGGGACAGATTCGATATCAACGCAACGGATGGTAGAAACAGAAAAGCCGCTTATTCACATAGCGCAGAGGTCGTCGGCAGCATATCGCTGGATGATCGCGCTATGATCCTTGTACCGAATTTGTACATTCGAGCACCAGCCTTCGATGCGTATTACGGCACCGTATGATCCACAATGATTTTCTCACATGCAGATCGAAAATTCGGAAAAATTCCGTCGAAATCCTTTACAACTGGGCAAAGATTAACGTCTCGCTAACCATCTAAGTGTATGTTTTTATTTGATTGGACAAAATTGGCACGAGCAGTGCATAGTTATTCGTGTCTCCGACGAACGGTATGTCGGGGAAGTGGGTGGTCTGGTCCCCGCTCGCTATCCCCGCCGTTCGGATCGATTACCAATACCCTTTTGAACAACCCGCGGCCCGGAAGCATCCTTCCGGGCCGCAGTTGTTTGTGCATGGCTCCGGGACGGGTATTGGCATCGAATGGGCCTGCCACTTTTTGCCGCTACCCTTGACCAAGGATAAATGATAGGCGGCGCTGCATGAGCGAAGTTGCCGATCATCTGCTGGAAATGGCCCGTGCTGCACGGCGTGTGTTGCCTATTTTGGCGGCGGCCTCTGATCAGCAAAAGGCCGATGCGTTGATGGGTTGTTCGCAAGCTTTGGACAATACACGCCGCGCCATTCTGGACGCGAATGCAGCGGATTTGGCGGCAGCACAGCAAACCGGCCTTTCCGAAGCGATGCTCGACCGGCTGGCGCTGGACGAGGTGCGGCTGGACGGGGTGATTGCGGCGGTGGAGCACGTAGCGCGGCTGCCCGATCCGGTGGGTCAGGTCATCGATGAAACCCGTCCGCCCAATGGTCTGGTGCTGCAAAGGGTACGGATACCTATCGGCCTGATCGGGATCATCTTTGAAAGCCGTCCCAATGTGACGGCGGACGCGGCGGCGCTGGCGCTACGATCGGGCAATGCAGTGATTTTGCGCGGCGGCAGCGAAGCGATCCGCAGCAACCGGACGATCCACGCGGCGATGGTCGCGGGGCTGACAAAGGCTGGATTGCCCGCGGATGCGGTGCAGTTTGTTGATAGCACCGACCGGGCGGCGGTGGGGGCGATGCTGGGTGCGGCGGGATTGATCGATCTCATCATCCCGCGCGGCGGCAAATCGCTGACGTCGCGGGTGATGGCGGAGGCGCGGGTGCCGGTGCTCGCGCATCTCGACGGGCTATGCCACACCTATATCGACAAAGCGGCGGACCCGGTTAAGGCCGAGGCGATAGCCGTCAATGCCAAAATGCGGCGCACCGGAGTGTGCGGTTCGATGGAAACGCTGCTGATCGACCAGGGCTATGGCACCCCTGATGCGCTGATTGGTGCGCTAATCGATGCCGGGTGCGAAGTGCGCGGCGATGAAGCCGTGTGCGGCCTCGATGACCGGGCCGTGCCAGCTCATGCTGAGGACTGGACCACCGAATTTCTTGCCCCCATCGTATCGGCGGCGATCGTGGACGGCTTGGACGCGGCGATGGCGCATATAGCCCGATATGGCTCGCACCACACCGATGTCATCGTGACCGAAGACGACGCCGCCGCGAATCGCTTCGTTGCTGGGGTCGACAGCGCGATTGTCATGGTCAATGCCAGCAGCCAGTTTGCCGATGGCGGCGAATTCGGTCTGGGCGCGGAAATCGGGATTTCGACCGGGCGGCTGCACGCGCGCGGCCCCGTGGCGCTCGAAGGGCTGACCACCTATAAATGGGTGGTACGCGGGCAAGGGACAATCCGCGCTTGACGGTGCCCGCGTGACTGGGACCGGCCTGCTTGGCGGATCGTTCAACCCGGCGCATCGGGGACACCGAGCGATCAGCCTGTCAGTGATTCGGGCGCTCAATCTCGATGAACTATGGTGGCTGGTTTCGCCGGGCAACCCCCTGAAATCAGGCGCAAAAGATATGGCGCCGCTGGCTGCGCGATTGGCGTCGGCGCAGAAAATGGCGCGGCGTGCACCGATCCGCGCTAGTGCACTCGAACGGGAACTGGGAACGCGCTACACCATCGATACCCTGCGCGCGCTAACGCGCCGCTATCCGAAGCGGCGCTTTATCTGGATACTCGGTAGCGACAATCTGGCGCAATTTCACCGCTGGAAGGACTGGCGTGCGATTGCCCGATTGATGCCGATTGCAGTTGTCGCCAGACCCGGCTATACTGGCAACGCTATGACGGCTCCCGCCATGGCGTGGCTGCGCCGGTTTGTCCGCCGCGCGGACCAGCATCATAACTGGACAGAGTGGAGCAGGCCGGCGCTGATCCTTTTGCGCTTCCCCCCCGACACCCGTTCGGCCACCGCCATGCGCAGGGCCGATCCCCATTGGTTTGCCGAAAATGCCGGTCGCCGTATCCGTGATACAGTGACCCGGCGGATTTTGCCCGCAGATGACTTTGAGAAAGAGAATTGACCCCGATGGCTTCCCCGATAGCTTCCCTATCTGCCAGCCCGCGACGCAGCGGATCGAAAACCGATAGCACGGCGCTGCATGCGCTGGTGATGGCCTCGCTCGACGATGATCAGGCGCAAGAGGTGATTTCAATCCCTCTGGAGGGCAAATCCAGCATCGCCGACCATATGGTGATCGCCAGCGGACGCTCGACACGTCAAGTGGCGTCGATGGCGCAAAAGCTGGCGGAAAAGATCAAGGCGGCGGGCGGTACCGCGCGGCTGGAAGGATTACCCAACGCCGACTGGGTCTTAATCGACGCCGGGGATGTCATCGTCCATTTGTTCCGGCCCGAGGTCCGTTCCTTCTACAATCTGGAGCGGATGTGGGCGGTGGGCGACGAACCGGTGGCGGAAGCCAGCGCCTAAAGGCGGCCGCCGATGCAGTTCCACATTGTTGCCAGAGGCAAGATGGGCCGCAAACCAGAACAAGAGATAATAGACCGCTATGCCAAACGACTGGGCGGCGCATTGACCATTACCGAATTGCCCGACAGCGGGGGCCGGATGCCGGAGCGGAACCAGCCCGACCGGACCATTGCCTTGGATGAAAAGGGCGAAATTCTATCCTCGATGCAAATGGCGGAACGAATCCGCGATTGGCGCGATTCGGGCATGCGAGAGCTTCGCTTTCTGATCGGTTCTGCCGATGGTCTGAACGAGCAGGAACGCGCTAGCGCGGATATGTTGTGGTCCTTTGGTCGCGCCACATGGCCGCATATGCTGGTCCGGGTGATGTTGACCGAACAATTGTGGCGGGCGAGCGCCATTTTGTCCGGCCACCCCTATCACCGGGAAGGATAGAGCGCGGTGCGGTGGATTGTTTTCACGATACTGTTGACGCTTGCAGTTTTGGCCGCTGGTGTCGGCGTGTCGGCGCAAAACCTGGTGGATGAGCAACGCTCGCTCATCGAGGCGCGCAAAGATGCCGAGCTGGCCCGCCTCCGTGCTGAAGCCTTGTTGCAACAGGCCAAGACGGCACAAGGCAAGGCGGATCGCTCGTCACGCGAAGCAGCCGCACTAGCCGCGCAGATTGAGGCGGCGCAGGCCGATATGACCGCCGCCACGGCGCGAATCGCGATTGTCGAGCGGTTGCAGCGCCGACAAGCGGCACGATTGGCGGAGCAGCAGCAACCTCTGGTCCGGTTGACCGCGATGTTGCAAACATTGGCCCGTCGGCCCGCTGCGCTCAATCTGTTCGAACCCGGATCGCTGGACGAGATTATTCATGCCCGTGCGATCCTGTCGGCAATGACCCCGGAAATCAGTCGCCGTACCGCCGATGTGCGCCGCGAGATCGACCAATCGCAAAAACTGCGGGCACAGGAAACCCGTGCTCTCCGGTCGCTGCAAGACAGCCGCAGCGAACTGGCGCAGCGCCGAACGCAGCTTGCCGCGTTGGAAAAAGCCCAGCGGATCGACGCCAACAGCATCACCGGCAAAGCCCTTCAGGAGCAGGACCGGGCGATTGCCATGGGCGAAGAGGCCCGCGATATTGTCGATCGGATTGACCGGATCCGGGATGCGACTGAGGTACGGGCTGCGCTGGCGGCGCTGTCGGGACCCGTGGAGCGACCGAAGGGCTTATCAGACGAAACCGGATCACGGCCTCAACCCGCCAAAGCCGCCAATGCCTATCGCCTACCCGTCGAAGGGCAAATGCAGACGGGTCTGGGCGAGCTATCCCCCAGCGGGTATCGTGCGCGCGGCCTGACGATTTTGGCCGCAGAAGGGGCCGACGTCATCGCCCCCGCCGCTGGCCGGGTAACCTTTGCCGGACCCTATCGCAGTTTCAGGGTGATCGTCATCATCGACCATGGCAAGGGGTGGACTAGCTTGCTGACTGGCATGGCCGACGCCGCCGTCACCAAAGGCGAAACGATTGATCAAGGGGAGAGCATCGGTGCCACAGGATCAGCCCCCTCCGCCATAACCGTCGAACTGCGCCGCCGCGGCCGCCCGATGGATATTGCCGCGCTGCTGTAGGATATTGGCGTTAGGCGAAGCTTGACCCTTATTCGATCACATTTGCACATCGGGACGGAGCCTATTTTCGCCCAGTGCAAGGAAAGAGGAGGGAGCCATGCCGAAGCATAGGGACCGACGAATGACGCAGCAATGGGTGAAAAGGGGCGCGCCCCTTAGGGGTTGCCTTGGGAAGCCCGCCGAGCATCGTCACACCGCTTGCACGGGCCACCAGCCCGCGCTGTGCGGCGTTCCTTGTCGGCGAACTTCCCAAGGCAATCACGATGTGCAAATGTGATCGAATAAGGGTCTAAAAGCCAAAACCCTCCGAACGAAAACGGGCGTCGCGGGGGAGCAGCAGATAGATTTTGCGCGATTTGAAGTCGATCGCAATCTGGTCAAATTTGCGCAATATATCCATGCCGAGCAAAAGTGCGGGCCGGTCCTTTAGGCCAAGGCTTTCAAACGGCGGCGCATCGGCGAACACCATCGGCAATTGGTCAAATTCCACCCGGTCCATACGGAAGTTTTTCGCAATGCCCGCCTCCACCGCCAGCTTTTCGCCGGTCACAGCGATCAGGGTGGATTCGTCGCCGGTATCCTTGGCCCGCTGCCGCAATTTGCGTTGCAGCATTTGGTTACCGACCGACACTTGTCCGCCGGTATCGATCACCACATTGACCTTGATCCCCGCGATGGTCGCATCGGTAAAAATCAGCTGGCCCGACTTTTTGCGCGCGGTCACGACGATTTCGCGTGACCCCAGAGATTCATATTGGACCTTGGCATCTTCGACCGAAAGTTGCTTTTTGCGAAAATCGAACAAAATCCGTTGATCCTGCAAACTGTCGAGACCGATGATGCCGTCCGCACCGATATCGCGGCTAAGCAGGACCGGAGATATCAGCCCATCGAAATGTTTGCTGCCAAAGGTCAGGCGCGGCACATAGACCATATCGACCTGGCTGATCCCGGCGATGCTGACCAGAGTCGCGGGCTTTTCGGCCTCCAATGCCAACCGGAAAACGATATTGTCCCCCATCACCGTGCGCTGCGCGCCGGTGTCGATGACAAATTCATACGGCCCTTTGCCGTCGATATGCACTGGAACCGTCATCCGGTCGGACTTGTCTTTGTCCATGGCAATAACTTCGGTGGTAGGTGCGTCGCTTGCCGGTGCCTCTGGCAGATCGTTCAGCGGAAAGGCCATGGCCAGCGCGGCGGCGCTGAGAACGGTTAGCGAAGATGCGCCGAAGGTCATCATGGGCATAATCTGTGTCTCCTGCGACCGAGAATAGAGCAGAGTATTCCGGCTGTCACCAAGGGGTCCCGCGCATCATCGGACAAACACAGTCGTTGGTCGAAAAGGGCGGTCGAAAATCCGCAAAAATTACCGGCCCATGGCCTCCTGCGCTAGCGCCTCGGCATCGATTAGCAGCGCATCATCGGTGCCGCCTTGCGCCACGCTCTCCCGCCCGATCATCACGAGGACTGGCACGGCGAGAGGGCTGACGCGTTGCAGCTTTTTGTGAACAATCGTCGCGCTCGCCCGGTCGAGCAGGTCGCCCAAGCGTCCAACATCGGTCATCTTGGCACGCGCATCGGCCCAAGCGGCCTGTAACAGCATATGATCGGGTTCGTATTTGCGCAGAACGTCAAAGATAAGATCGGTGGAAAATGTCACCTGACGCCCCGATCTGCGTTTACCGGGATGCTGGCGCTCCACCAATCCGCTGATCACCGCAACCTCGCGAAAGGCGCGTTTGAGCAGGTGCGACCCCTCGACCCATTGGGTAAATTCATGCTCCAATATGTCGGCGCTGAACAGGGTGCGGGGATCGGTCACCGGCTCCACACTCCACACCGCCAGCGCATAGTCGTTGGCGACAAAGCCCAGCGGTTTCAGCCCCTGATCCTCCATCCGCCGCGTCAAGAGCATGCCAAGTGATTGGTGCGCGTTCCACCCTTCGAACGGATAGCAGGCCATATAGTGCAGATTTTTATGCGGAAAGCTCTCGACCAGCAATTGCCCAGGCTGCGGCAGGATTGAGCGATAATCCTGCGCCTCCAGCCATTCGCGGACGTCATCGGGAAAGCGGCCCCAACCCGCCCGGTCACACAGCATGGCGCGCACCCGCGCCGCCAGATGGGTGGAGAGCGGCAGGCGAAGGCCGTTGTAGCTGGGAATCATCGCGGCTTTTTTTGACGCGCGGACCAGCAGGTCTGAATCCTTCATCGTGACCGCCTCCAGGCTCATCCCAGCGAAG
>JBGSLY010000511.1:0-5614 GCA_041740435.1 Parasphingorhabdus sp. | reverse complement strand
GGAGGGCATTGGTGAGCGAGATTCATCCAATATGAGCGTAGGCGACCTCTCGCTGCATCGATTTTTTGTCGATGTCCCGCCGCAGGCCATGGCGGCGCTCAAGGCCGCGGCCAAGACCATATTGGTGCCTGGCGGCGAGCGATTAATGGCCCAAGGGGACACCGCCGACGCGTTGTACTTTGTCGAATCAGGCCGGTTCCGGGTGATTGTTGGCGGTAAACGCGTGGTGGCGCATATCGAAACGGGTGAGGTCATTGGTGAACTCGCTTTTTTCGCAGGCGGCGTGCGCACGGCGGATGTGACCGCGACCCGCGACTCGCAGATATTGGAAATTTCGCGCGACCAATTTGACCGGATTGGTACAGAGTTTCCGGCGCTGACCACGGCCATGTTGAAACTGGTGTCGGAACGGCTGGCCCGGGCGACGGCGCGCACCAGCGCCATTGGACGGTCGCAACCGAGAGTTATAGCCATCCTGCCTTCCGGCCATTCTGCCATGCCCGCTGGCTTTGTTGCCCAGCTCGCCGAGGCCTTGCGTGTAACCCTAAATGACAGTGTTCCGGTGACCAACATCGACCGGCATTCGGTCCATCTGCCCGACCGGGAGAGTTACCGGGCTTGGCTTGCCGAACGCGAGACCGACGGCGGCTATATCCTGATCGACGCCAGTGGATCGGAGCGATGGTCAAACCGGGTGTGCCGCAACGCCGATGCCTTGGTCATGGTCGTTGATCCCGATGACGATAGGGTGGAACCCAGCGTGGCTGAGAGCAATGCTCTCGAATGGATCGAGCCGGAACAGCGCACTTTGGTTTTTTGCCACCGAAAACCACTGGCACAATTTGAAGGCGCCCGGCGCTGGATTGGTCCGCGCGATGCCCGGCTGCATCATCATATTTCTGCCAATGATGGCCAGGACTTCCTGCGCCTCGCTCGTTACCTGACCGGTAAGGCGGTCGGGTTGGTGCTGGCCGGCGGCGGGGCGCTTGGCTGCGCGCATCTGGGCGTGGTCAAGGCTTTGCAGCGCAGCGGTATCCCGATTGATTTTATTGGCGGGGCCAGTGCCGGGGCGGCCATGGGTGCAGCAATAGCTCAGGGGCTTACGGTCGATGAAACGCTCGATCAGATGGAAGAGATGTTCATCAAGGCCAAGGCCATGCGGCGTTTGACCCTGCCGATCTACTCCTTGCTTGACCCCACGGTGTTCGATGCCGAACTGCGAAAACGCTACACCAATCGGGACATTGCCGATCAGCCGGTGAATTTTTTTGGCGTATCGACCAACTTGTCGAACAATCAGTTGGAGGTACACCGGACCGGACCGCTTTGGGAAACCGTGCGCGCGTCTGGCTCGCTACCCACCATTTTGCCCCCCTTTATTGATGGACATGGCAATATCTTGGTCGATGGCGGTGTGCTCGACAATGTACCGGTATCGGTGATGCATCAGATGAAGACGGGGCCGAATATTGTTGTTTCACTTGGTGATCCGAACGAGATTTGGCAAACCAAGGTTAAATACGACTCCATCCGCAGCCGATGGCGTTTGCTGCGCGACATTATTCTGCGGCGCAAAAACGAGGCTGAATTCCCGTCTATCGTCGAGATTATGTCGCGGTCAATGGTGGTTGCCAGCCGGATGGCGTCGCGCCAGATGCTGGGTCCCGACGATGTCCTGATAACGCCGCCGATCATTCCGGAAATGCAGATTCTGCACTGGCATCTTGGGCGCGAACTCGCAGAAATGGCGGCGGAATTCGTTGAGGAACGACTGGCAACCGATAGCGCCTTTCGCGATAAATTTACCAAATAGGTAAAAATGGGTTGACATCGTCACGCTGTTTAGGTACATATCAGGAACATCGAGAATTGGCGATTCGCCGGGCAGTGGTCTCGGCGGCGGCCCGAAAGGCGCGAGGCTGATTATATTTGAACTTCCCGGTGAGGTGACATGGCGGTTGAGACGGTTTCGGATGATGCCGATGTTGCAGCCGATGCCGCAGAACTTCTGACCAGTCAGCAACTCGCTTTTCTGACTTTGTTCGGCAAATATGCCGATCCGTATCGGGCGGGCCAGACTTTGGGCATTGCCGCTGAAACTTTGCGTCACTGGCGCGATACCTGTCCTGCCTTTGCCAAGGTCTGGGCAGAAATCCGCGATACTGAATATGAACGGCTCGAATTCGCACTGCTCAAACGGCTGCGATTAGGTGTCCGCAAGCCGGTTTTTTATCAGGGCAGCAAAATTGCAAGCGTGCGGGAATTTTCCGACAGTCTGGGAGCGAAAATGTTGCACGAATATCGCGAATATAATCCGGTTCCCCATGGGTCCAGCAACAAGGACGGGTCCGATACCAATTATCGAGATTTGGTCGAACAAAAGCTCGCGGGCATTCGTCAACGGCTGACCGAAACCAAGATGATGGCGGAAGCGCATGAGGAAGCAATCGGGGCAGACGAGGCGGATAACTCGCCTAGTATGGACGCCTGAACCAGTGGTGGCAGAGCAGTCGCTGGGCGAAATTCTGGCGCAGCAACCACCGGACGACATATCAAGTTTTTTGCAGAGCCTTCGCAACGATGAGCTTCAAGACCTTTACCACCGCTGGTCCTTCTGGGGACGTACGGCACAATTGCCGCCGGAGGGCGAATGGGGATTGTGGCTGATTTTGGCGGGGCGCGGCTTTGGCAAAACGCGTGCAGGAGCGGAATGGGTGCGGATGATCGGCGAAAATCAGGACGATGCGATCATAGCCTTGGTCGGTGCCAATCTGGCAGAAGCACGGGCGGTGATGGTCGAAGGAGAAAGCGGATTATTGTCAGTCGCCCATCCCGCCATGCGGCCCGAATGGGAACCTTCGCTGCGCCGCCTACGTTGGCCGGGCGGCGCACAGGCGCGGCTATACTCCGCTGCCGAACCCGACAGCCTGCGCGGGAGCCAACATGGCTACGCCTGGTGTGACGAGATTGCAAAATGGCACAATGGCGGCGGCCAGGCGTTGGCGACATGGGACAATTTGAAAATGGGACTCAGGCTTGGTGAAAGGCCGCGTATCGTCGCAACCACGACGCCGCGACCGGTCAGCTTGCTGCGCAAACTATTGTCCGAGAAACAAGCTATTCTCACCCGGGGGGCAACGACCGACAACCGCAGCAACCTACCAACCGCCTTTCTGGAAGATATGCAGCGCGATTATGGCGGGACATCGCTGGGACGGCAGGAATTGCTGGGCGAAATACTCGATGAACTCGAAGGCGCTTTATGGTCTCGCGATCTGCTCGACCGGTGCCGGATTGCGGCTGGCGATAGCAACAAGCCACAACGGGTGGTGATCGGCGTTGATCCCCCCGCCTCTTCTTCCGGCGATGCTTGCGGGATTATTGTCGCGGGGCTTGGCGGGGACGGGCGCGCCTTTGTGCTCGCTGATGTCAGCGTGGAAAAGGCCAGCCCGGAACGCTGGGCACGGGCCGTCTCTGACGCAGCGCAATTCTGGTCCGCCGACAAGATCATAGCCGAGGCCAATCAGGGCGGCGAAATGGTCCGTTCGGTACTGCAGGCGGGCGAATATATTCTGCCCGTCAAGCTGGTCCATGCCAGCCGCAACAAGACCGCACGCGCCGAGCCGGTGGCGATGCTGTATGAAGCCGATCGGGTTCGCCACATCGGCCTGTTTGCCAAGTTGGAAGATCAGCTGTGCGGAATGATGGCGGGCGGTGATTATGAAGGGCCGGGGCGTTCGCCCGACCGCGCCGATGCGCTGGTTTGGGCGCTCACGGAATTGATGCTGGGGCGGCAATCCCGTCCGCAGCTTCGCGACTTGCAATAGGATAAATCTATGACCTTGTGGAACTCCATGCTCCTCGCGCTCAAGGGCGGGGCGGCTCCCCCGCGTCCGGCGCTCGGTCGGACTTATGCGGGAATATATAGCGGTGATTTCTCGGGCGAGATGCCCGCTTCTTATACTGCGCTGGTAAAGGGAGCTATGCACGACAATGCTATCGCGCAGCGAGCGGTGCGGATCGTGTCCGAAGGCGTTGCGTCGGCACCCATCTGCGGGGGTGAAGAAAAGCTGTTGCGTCTCATATCGGCGACCAGCGCGGGGCAATCGCTGCTGGAAACGCTGGCGGCGCAGGTGTTGTTGCACGGCAATGGCTATGTACAAGTCCTGCTCGGGACGGATGGCGCGCCCGCTGAGCTATTCGCGTTGCGCCCCGACCGGGTGACGATTGAGCCCGATGCGCGCGGTTGGCCAGCGGCCTATCTTTACCGTGCGGGAGAGCACGTGACCCGGATTGCACCGACCGACGATATGGGGCGACCGGCGATCATCCATATCAAGACCTTTCATCCGACCGATGATCACTACGGCCTCGGCTGTCTGGGGGCAGCGGCGGCTGCGGTCGGTGTCCACAATGCGGCGGCGCGCTGGAACAAGGCCATACTGGACAATGCGGCGCGGCCATCTGGCGCTTTGGTCTATGACAATGGCGACGGAGCGGTGCTCAGCGCCGAGCAGTTTGACCGGCTAAAAGCCCAAATGGAGGCCAGTTTTTCGGGATCTGGCAACGCGGGCCGCCCGATGCTGCTTGAAGGCGGGCTTAGCTGGCAGCAGCTCAGCATGACTCCTGCGGATATGGATTTTGTGGCGTTGAAGGCGGCTGCGGCGCGGGAAATCGCGCTGGCCTTTGGCGTCCCGCCTATGCTGCTCGGCCTGCAGGGGGACAACACTTACGCAAATTACCGGGAGGCCAATCGGGCGCTGTGGCGGCTGACGATCCTTCCCATGGCGGGCAAAATTTTGCGCAGCATTGGCGAAGGATTGCGGCCCTGGTGGCCGGAAAACACCCTGTCGGTCGATCTCGATCAGGTCACAGCACTGTCC
The DNA here is from genome assembly GCA_041740435.1 of Parasphingorhabdus sp. Lineage (GTDB taxonomy): Bacteria > Pseudomonadota > Alphaproteobacteria > Sphingomonadales > Sphingomonadaceae > Parasphingorhabdus. The sequence goes on along the minus strand of JBGSLY010000511.1, from coordinate 731 downwards.
GAAGATCGCGAGCGGCTCTGGGCGCAAGTGACCGCCGCTGAATTTCTTAGTCCGGACGAAAAACGGTCCATGCTCGGTTTGGAACAGAATCTATGAAAAACGAAGATATGTTGGCGCGGCTGATCGCGCAGGCCGAAGGCGATGGCGGCGACCTTGTTACCTTGCGCGCCATTGTTGAGGAGGCGACCGACGCCGGTGCAGCGCGGGTGCTGGAACGGCTGGGCCTTGCCGATCCCCATGCACAGGACGATCTTGGCGAACTGCGCGAATTGCTACAGGCTTGGCGCGATGCCAAGGCCAGCGCTTGGAAGGCGGCGGTCACCTGGGTAGTACGCGGGGCCTTTGCCTTGCTGCTCGTCGGCATCGCCTTTCGTCTGGGCTTGAGCGATCTGGTCCGGTGAGCGGCCTACGTTTTGCCGGCTATGCCGCGATTTTCAACCGGATCGACAGGGGCGGCGATATTATCCATCCGGGTGCGTTTGGCGCTTTGCCAGAAGGACAAGAACTGCCGCTGCTCTGGCAGCATCGCGAGGATCAAAGGATTGGCAGCGTGACCTTCGCGCGAGAGGACCGGCGCGGCCTACGCGTGATTGGCACGATTTCGCCAGCCACACAACAGGGGCGAGAAGCGATCCGAATGCTTGGTAGCGGCGCGCTGAAGGGGCTTTCCTTCGGTTACCGGGTGCGGGCGTCGGCGGGAAAGGCCCCCCGCGAACTGACCGAGCTTGATG
>JBGSLY010000510.1:0-5313 GCA_041740435.1 Parasphingorhabdus sp. | reverse complement strand
CTAAGCCAAGCGAGAGCGACTCTGCTCCGGTTACTGTGCGGTATAGGCCCGGCTCAACGGTCGCGGCAGGCATTTTCAAATGGGTGAGTGAGCGGTTGCTAAGTCCTTCACCCGACAATTCGGCGGTTTCGCCATAGGCATGACCCGCATTTAAGGCCGCAATATTGGCTTCAGCCAATTCTTCCGACCGGGCAAATTTGATTTTCAGCCAGTCGACGATTGGCTGCCGGTCGCGCTCGAACATCCAAAGCGCCAGCCCCAGCGTCCACATATTTTTGCAGCGCAGCGCCTCTTTATTACCAAGGCCGTACGGCTTTACCGCCTCCAGCGTCAGTTCAGAGATATTGATTTTCAGCAGCTGCCACTGCGCCAGACTGCCGTCCTCCAAGGGGTTGTTTTCGTATTTGGCTTTTTCCAGATTGCGTTTGCCGAATTCGCCAGCATCGGCGATGATCAGACCGCCTTCACGCAGGCTGCCGACATTGGTTTTGAGCGCGGCGGGGTTCATGGCGATCAAGACATCGGGGCTGTCTCCCGCTGTTTCGATGGCCCGGCTGCCAAAGTTGATCTGGAATGCCGAAACGCCGAACAAAGTCCCTTGCGGCGCGCGGATTTCCGCGGGAAAATCAGGGAATGTTGCAAAGTCATTGCCAGCCAATGCCGAAGACAAAGTGAATTGTCCGCCGGTCAGCTGCATCCCGTCGCCGCTATCGCCGGCAAACCGCACCACCACCGCATCGGGCGCATCATGCCCGGAACCGGATTTGGATATATCTGAAACCACTGTAGCCATGAAACCGTTCTCGCTCCCTCGTGTCGCCGGTCCTATAGACCCGTTAATTGACCGATGAAAACAACAAAAAACTATCGTTTATGATGCTTGAGCTTTGTTCCGAAAAGCTGCGCAGCGCGCACCGCGCTTGCCACGCCCTGCCCTCGTGCATTAGGGAGGCGAGAACAATCGATAGGTGAGGAAAAATATGACTGACGCCTTTATTCGCGAAGATACCAAAATGGTCCTGACCCTGTTGGCGGCATCCGATCAGCCAGCGATGGATGAAGTTGAGCCGGCGATGGCGCGGGAAATGTATCTGGCGATGCGCGCCCTGCTCGACGCGGAGCCGACACCATTGGCCAGAGTGGAGGATTTTCAGGTTCCGGGACCAGCGGGCGATGTAACAGTGCGACTCTATGATCCGCGTGCGACCTGCGATCCGGGACCGGCGATCATTTTTTATCACGGCGGCGGCTTTGTCATTGGCAATTTAGAGACGCACCATCCCTTTTGCACCGAAATGGCGGCGCAGACGGATTTGCCGGTGATTGCGGTGGATTATCGGCTAGCCCCAGAGCATCCCTTTCCCGCCGCGCCCGATGATTGCGAAGCGGTCACACGGTGGCTAGCGGAAAACAGCGCCGCCATGGGACTGAATATCACTGGCCTCATCCCCTGCGGTGACAGCGCCGGCGGCAATCTGGCCATCGTGGTCACACAGGCGCTCATGGCGAATCCGGCAAAAGTGCCCGTGATTGCACAAGTCCCCTTTTATCCCGCCGTCCGCATGGATGCCGAAGGCGGATCGATGGAAGAATTTGCCGAAGGATTTCTGCTGACCAAGGCCGGAATGGACTATTTCGACATGCACTATGCGCCGGATGACAGCGACATTCGGGTATCGTGCATATTGGGCGATCATCGCAATATGCCGCCGTCCATTGTGGTCACCGCGGGTCTCGACCCACTGCGCGATCAAGGGCGGGGTTATGCGGCGGCCTTGGCCGAAGCCGGATCGAGCGTTGTGTACCTTGAAATGCCGGGGACGATCCACGGGTTCATTTGCCTGCGCAAGGCGATCCCCTCCAGCCAACAGGATTGCGAGAAGGTGTTCCGGCATCTGAAGGCTGTTTTGGACGGCCTGTAAACATGACCGAAGAGGAACTGGCCGCACTTCCCTACCGGCCCTGCGCCGGTATCATGCTGGCCAATCGCGACGGGAAAATTTTTGTCGGGCAGCGGACCGACAACCAAAACAGTCCCTGGGCCGACTGCTGGCAAATGCCGCAAGGCGGGGTTGATAAAGGCGAAGACCCGCAAGCGGCCGCCCATCGGGAATTGTTCGAAGAAACCGGCATTCCGCCCGAACTTGCCACGATATTGGCCGTGAGCGAGCGCGAGCATTTTTATGATCTACCCGACGATCTGTTGGGTAAAATCTGGGGCGGAAAATATCGCGGACAGCGACAGCACTGGTTCCTGATGCGCTTTGTCGGCGACGATAGCGCCATCCGGATAGACACCAAGGATCCGGAATTTCGTGCATGGCAATGGGTCGATGCCGGCCGACTAACCGAGCTGATCGTGCCGTTCAAAAAGGAAATTTATCGCTCGCTGCTGAAGGAATTTTCGGCGTTGATTTAGGCGCACTGGATCAAGGCCGAGTGGTGACACTCTGATCGTAACCGATTTGCGGTTTCGGGGTCACCGCCTGAGCGGACAGAACCGTGCCGCTTTGTTTTGCTGCGATCGCCCGGTCCAGTTGCGCGGTCTGGCCACAGCCATTGGGGCATAGGCTTTTAATTCGCGCGAGATTCAGCTTGGCTTTCTCCAACGCGCCGCGTTGCACCAGCGCTTCGCCCTGTCCGGCCAACGCGTCCAGATCATTGGGTTCGACAAGCAGGGCTTCTTTATACAGGCGGATCGCCTTGCCGGGCAGATTCTGAGAGCGCGCAATTTGCGCCAGCCCGATATAGGCTGGCCGATTGCGGGGATCGACGGCGAGCGCGGTTTCATACAGGTCAACAGCACCATCGATATTGCCGCTATTCTGCGCCGCAACAGCGGCCTGAGTATATTGGAGCGACTGCGGCTTGATTTGCGAATCGGCCAACTGGCCCAGGCTCACACTGGATACCGTCGCAAAAACCATCGAAAGAGCAATTGCCGCCGGTGAAAAACGCATAATCAGCTCCCAAATTTGCCGTCCGTCGACCATAATCAGCCCGCCGCCAGATGCGAGAGGAAAAACCCGTCTGTTCCGTCATGATACGGCGTCATAACAAAGTCTTTACAATATTCGCGGCCAATCGGCAATGACACCGGGCACTGGTGCCATCCGGGATGTAGCCTAAGGAAATCCGCGATTTGTAGATGTCCTTCGGCGTCAAAGAGCGAGCATGTGGCATAGACCAACCGACCTTTTGGCGCCGTCATCTGCGCCGCGATGGATAGCAGTCTGGCCTGAGTCGCGGCAACGACGGACAACCGTTCCGGCGTCAATCGCCAACGCAATTCAGGGGCTCGCCGCCAAGTACCACTGCCCGAACAGGGGGCATCAACCAACACCAGATCACAGTGCCCGATAAAAGGTTCCAACATTGCCAGCTCCTGGCCCGGATTGAGCAGCAGCGTTTCAATATTACTAAACCCAGCTCGGTCCGCACGCGGGCGCAGGGCCGAGAGGCGCGTGCGGTCAGTATCGGCAGCGATAATCCGGCAATCGGTTCCATATTTCGCCGCCAAAGCCAGCGTCTTGCCCCCAGCCCCTGCGCATAGATCAAGTATCAGCCGGGGATTGTTATCGGGACAGCTCGCGACCACAGCCTGACTGCCCAAATCCTGTATCTCCAGCGCACCGCCATCATATAACGAGCTGCCTTCGACCGCAGTACCATTGGGCAACCGCATGGCATTGGCGAGCGGGAGCGGCGCGGCATCGGACCAAATTTCCTGAACCGCCGCCGGATTCGCCTTGGGATTGATCCGGATATCGAGCATGGCCCGGTCCAGCAGCACGGCTTGTTCGGTCTCATTGATCAGAGCACAGAAATGAGGCTCCATCCATTTCGGTACAGTGGAAATAATGGCGCGCGGCTCTTCGGCATTGATTGTCGCCGCACCATAGCCTTGACTGTCAAAATGCACGGCCAATTCCGGGTCCATATCTGCCATCGCAACCATCGCAGCGCGACCACTCTGCGGCCGTTCACCGCAGCTTCGAATGGCACGATAGACCAGCTCCCGGATCGCGCGGCGGTCTTTGGAACCGGCAAAACGCCGCTCGCGAAAGTAATTCGCCAGAAGCCGGTCGGCGGGTGCGCCATTGTCACGCGCTGCGGCAATGATGGCATCCAGTACTTCTATCGCGGCCTGCATCCGCGCCGAAGGGGTCATGGCTTATTGAGTCGGGTAATTGGGCGCTTCCCGGGTGATAGAAACATCATGGACATGGCTTTCGCGGAGACCCGCATTGGTGATGCGAATAAACTCGGCGCGTTCCTGAAGGTCGGCAATAGTCCGTGATCCGGTATAGCCCATCGCGGCTTTGACCCCGCCCACCAACTGGTGAATAACGTCGCTCGCTGGACCCTTGAACGGCACCTGACCTTCGATGCCCTCGGGCACCAATTTGAGCTGGTCCTTAATGTCCTGCTGAAAATAGCGGTCGGCGCTGCCGCGCGCCATCGCGCCGACGCTGCCCATACCGCGATAGCTTTTATAGGCGCGGCCCTGATAGAGGAAGGTTTCGCCGGGCGCTTCCTCCGTTCCAGCAAGTAGCGATCCCACCATCACCGTCGAAGCGCCTGCCGCCAGAGCCTTGGCCACATCACCAGAGGTACGCAGACCGCCATCAGCGATGATTGGTGTATTGGTCTTAGCCGCTTCGGCGGCGCAGTCCATGATCGCGGTCAATTGCGGCACGCCGACCCCGGCCACAATCCGGGTGGTGCAAATCGAACCCGGCCCAATGCCAACCTTGATACCGTCCGCCCCTGCGTCGATTAACGCGCGCGTCGCCGCCGCCGTTGCGACATTGCCCGCCACCACTTGCACCGAATTCGAATATTTCTTGACCGCATCCACCGCAACCGAGACCATTTTGCTGTGCCCATGTGCGGTGTCGATGACGATCAGATCGCACTCGGCGTCGATAAGCGCCTGAGTCCGCTCGAGCCCCGCTTCACCCACTGTGGTCGCCGCCGCGACGCGCAGCCGACCGGTACCATCCTTGGTCGCATTAGGATAATTGACGGCCTTTTCGATATCCTTGACCGTAATCAATCCAACGCAGTGATAATTTTCGTCAACGACCAACAGCTTTTCGATCCGCCGCTGGTGCAACAAGCGCCGGGCTTCCTCTTGACTGACATCGGCGGGGGCAACCGCCAAATTGTCCTTGGTCATTAATTCCGATACCGGCTGGCGCGGATTTTCGGCAAAGCGTACATCGCGGTTGGTCAGAATGCCCACCAGCCGCCCGCCCTTTTCAACAACCGGGATCCCCGAAATCCGGTTTTCCGCCATGATCCGCTCTG
>JBGSLY010000509.1:0-2341 GCA_041740435.1 Parasphingorhabdus sp. | reverse complement strand
GGTACCGGCCATGCGGTGCAGCAGGCGGAAAGTGCCTTGGCCGGATTTGGCGGCGACGTTCTCATTCTCTATGGCGATGTGCCGTTTGTGCCGACCAAAACCATGCAGACGATGGTGGATCGGCTGCACGCGGAAGACGCGCCTGCAGTTGTGGTGCTGACTTTTGAGCCCGATGATACGGGTGCCTATGGCCGAGTCATCACCGACGGCGACCGGATTGTCAAAATGGTGGAGCACAAGGATGCCAGTGTGGCGGAACGTGCATGCCGGACCTGCAATTCCGGTCTGATGGCGGTGCGCGCTGCCGACCTTTTTGAGCTGCTCACGCGGGTGGGCAATGACAATGCAGCGGGCGAGTTTTATCTTGTCGATATCGTCAATATCGCCAATGCCGATGGCCGCCAATGCGCCGCCGTTTCCACCGATCCGTTCGATGTCGCCGGAATAAATAGCCGCGCTGAACTCGCGGTCATGGAAGCGGAGTGGCAGGCGCGTCGCCGAAAGCGGGCCATGGACGAAGGCGCAACGCTGATCGCGCCCGAAACCGTCTGGTTTTCCGCTGATACGGTCATTGGCCGCGATGTGATTATCGAGCCCAATGTGTTCTTCGGTCCCGGCGTGACCGTCGCCGACCATGTCAAGATCAAGGCCAATTGTCATATCGAAGGGGCGAGCCTGGCCAGCGGGGTCGAAGTCGGTCCCTTTGCCCGGCTGCGGCCCGGTGCGGTGTTGGAGGAAGGCTCCAAGATCGGCAATTTCGTTGAGATGAAGAAAGCCGTGCTGGGCAAGGGGGCCAAGGCCAGCCACCTCACTTATCTGGGCGATGCCACCGTTGGACCCAACGCCAATATCGGCGCGGGTACCATCACCTGCAACTATGACGGCTATTTCAAATATCAGACGATCATCGGCGAAAACGCCTTTATCGGCAGCAACAGCGCACTGGTCGCCCCCGTTAAAATCGGCCGCGACGCAATCGTCGGTGCGGGCAGCACCGTCACCCGCGATGTGATGGACGGGGAATTACGTCTCGTCCGCGCCGAACAATCGGTGAAACCGGGTTGGGCGGACCGGTTCCATGATATGATGCGGAAGAAAAAGGCGGGGAGGTAGCCGTGAAGTGAAGCGATACCTCTTTGTGTGCAGCCAGAATAAACTACGCAGCCCGACTGCCGAACAAATTTTTTCAGCGCGTACCGATATTGAGGTCAGTTCGGCAGGCACTAACAATGATGCTGAAAAGCCGATCGATTCCGAGCAAGTGGAATGGGCGGATTTAATTGTCGTTATGGAGAAGCATCACCGGGACAAACTGCAAAGGCGCTTCTCTTGCGCATTGAAATCCAAGCGGGTAATCGTAATTGACGTTCCCGATAAATATGAATTTATGTAAGACAGTTTGGTCGGGTTGCTTAAAAAGAGAATGGTTCGGCACTTGCCTGACTGATGTGATTGCATAAACACCCGGTTCACTCTTCAGCGGACAATGTACTCAAAGTAGAATTTGGAAATGACCGCACCGCCGATAAAGACACCACGTTTGCTGCTTAGACAACTCCGCTTGACTGATGCACTATCGATGCACGTCGCTTTGTCTGACGACACAACGATGAGATATTGGTCCAGTGCCCCGCACAAGTCGCTCGCCGAAACCGAAACCTATATAACATGGAATGCCAGTGAGGAGCAGGGGCATGTATGTTGGGCTATCACAGAGAATAATGATCTGGCGCTCGGCTGGGTCATCCTGATTCCAAAACGGGAAGGTGTTTACGATGTCGGGTATATTTTGCGTCCCGACTATGCCGGACGAGGCTTGGCGCGAGAGGCCGTTCATGCGGCGATTGCTCATGGCTTTTCCGCCCTCGGGTCGCGGCGGATTTGCGCGGATATAGATCCTGATAATGCGGCCTCCGTCAAGCTGGCGGAAGCCCTTGGTTTCAAGCTTGAAGGGCATTTTAGAGAGGAATGGAAAACCCATATCGGTGTCCGAGATTCGCTGATCTACGCGATTTTGGCAAGAGATTGGTCTGCATCGCCGATTTCTCGAGGACCATCAACGGATGATAGGAAATCCTAAAGCACCATTTGCATATTACCCATAAAACCGTCTGCGGAACCTGTCCAGAAACGCCACCAGATTGGCATGGCCGCCAATTGCCGCTTTCATCGGGCTATCGAACTCAACAAAGTAGATATTGGCAAGCTGGCCATAGACCACCGCGTCAGTTTCGCTCGGCTGTGCGCCGAAAAACCAATCCTGTGTGCCGAGGATGGCGGCCAGTGCATCGATATCTCGCTTGCCGATCGCGGCGATTTCCTCCGCGCTGTGACAGCCCAT